>JAWLGG010000034.1:0-12988 GCA_041685155.1 Chromatocurvus sp. | reverse complement strand
GTGGTGCTTTGGCTGGTAATAGCGGCTGTTTTCCTCACTTTCTACTTTAATTTTCTCAACATACGGGGGTTCAGGCACGCGATCCGGGTCGTGCGTGGCGATTACTCTGACCCTGATCACACAGGAGATGTTTCACATTTCCAGGCGCTATCAACCGCCGTGTCCGGCACAGTCGGTATAGGCAACATCGGTGGCGTTGCCGTCGCTATATCCATAGGGGGCCCAGGAGCCACGTTCTGGATGATAATCGCTGGCCTACTCGGGATGTCAACAAAGTTCACGGAGTGCACCCTCAGTACGATGTATCGCCGGCTCAACACCGACGGCTCCGTATCCGGAGGACCGATGTACTTCCTATCCCGCGGTCTCGCAGAACGCGGGCTCCCCCGACTGGGTAAGGGCCTGGGTGTTTTTTATGCCATCGGCATAATCATCGGCTGCATGGGCATTGGCAACATGTTTCAGTCCAACCAGGCTTTTGCCCAGATCATCAACGTAACGGGCGGACCACAGGAGAGCTGGCTGGCCAACAAGGGTTGGCTGGTAGGCTCCGTATTCGCGGGATTTATTGCGCTGGTTGTGCTTGGGGGCATAAAGACCATCGCCCGTGTGACTTCTCGCATCGTTCCCTTCATGGCGCTGTTTTATTGTTCGGGCGCCATTGGCGTGATTATCCTCAACCACGAGGCGCTGCCCTTTGCGATCAAGGCAATCCTGACAGGCGCGTTTACATCTGAGGGCCTGGCAGGAGGGGGTGTCGGCGCAATGATCGTAGGCTTCCAGAGGGCCGTCTTCTCGAACGAAGCGGGTATCGGGTCAGCAGCCATCGCTCACGCGGCCGCGCGTACGGAAGACCCAGCGGCGGAAGGCTACGTCGCGCTGCTGGAACCTTTCATTGATACGGTAGTGATCTGCACGCTCACGGCCCTTGTCATTGTAACTACCCTCTACTACGTACCGGGCTTCACGGATGGCCTTGGCGGCATTGAAATGACATCGGCGGCATTCGCCAGGAACATTACCGGCTCTCCCTACCTTATCGCGATTGCTGGCGTGCTCTTCGCCTACTCCACTATGCTAGCGTGGTGCTATTACGGGCTCAAGGGCTGGACTTATCTCGTCGGGGAAGGGCGCACTGCCGATCTGGGCTTCAAAGCGACGTTCTGCATCTTCGCGGTTCTTGGTGCAAGTATTCAGCTGGATACCGTACTGGATTTTTCCGATGCGATGGTCTTTCTGATCTGCATCCCGAATATCATCGGACTCTACATACTCGCGCCAATCGTCAAGAGAGAGCTGCGTCGATATGACGCCAAGATCGGCAGGCTTCCCAACTCGACGACTCGCGAGGATTCCGCGACACGCCAGACCATGGATTGATCCGGGTGTCAGATTGTTCAGATGTGGGTGGCTGTATCGCTGGCACTCAGACCGGTGACAGCAATCACATTGAATACATCGTCTTCACTGCATCCTCGTGAAAGATCACTGGCTGGCCTCGCCAACCCCTGTAGCAAGGGTCCAATGGCACGAGCACCGCTAAAGCGTTCTACCAGTTTGTAGCCGATATTACCGGCATCAAGATTCGGAAAAATTAGAACGTTCGCCCGTCCCTGCACTTTCGAGTGCGGCAGCTTTCGCCGGGAAATTTCCTCAACAATCGCCGTATCCAATTGCACATCCTCATCAATGGCTAGTTCCGGATGGAGGGCCCGGACCCGGCGGGCTGCTTCAACAACACGCGTTACACGCGGATGTTTCGCGCTGCCCGCGGTCGAGAAGGAAAGCATAGCGAGGCGCGGTTCCTCCAGGAGAAGCCTTCGAGCATTAGCGGCTGCGGCAATCGCGATCTGTGCAAGCTCTTCTTCATCCGGTTCAACCACGAGGCCGCAATCAGCGAAGATCAAGGCATCACGGCGGTGGCTGGCAGCGCCACAAAACAGCATGAGAAAGTAGCTTGAGACTAGTGTGGAGGACGGGTGCAGACCGATGAGCTGGATAGCGCTTCGAACGACATCTCCAGTGGTATGCGATGCACCCGCCACGGACGCATCGGCATCGCCCATGCGCACCATCATGTTGCAAAAAGCGAGCGGCTCATGGAGCGCTCGCTGTGCGAGGTCCAGTGTCATCCCCTTGTGCTGACGCAATGTATGTAGCTCCGCCGCGTACTCTGCACTCGCCGGGCTGCACAGTGGATCCACCAGATTCAGCCCGCAAAGATCAACCTTCGCAGCTATAGCGGCTGCCTCGATGCGGGCGGTATCACCGACAAGAATGGGGCGGGCTATCCCTTCTCGGCTCGCGCGCAGTGCGGCACGAAGCACCCTGGGATCCTCGGCTTCTGGAAGCACAACACGGACAGGCCGATTTCTTGCCGCCTCGAGAATCCGGTCGAGTGCTTCCATTGCCGAGATACAGTCCGTTCAGCTGTGGTGCACAAAGTCCTTGTACTTTTCGAGATATCGGACAGGTTTGCGCAAGGCATCGCGCCGGAAGGGGTCACCCAGCTCACGGCTGACGCGCATCTCGATGATCGTGGTTTTGCCGTGCCGCTGTGCGTCACAGGCCTTCTCCAGAGCTTCCCCGGCCGCCTCATGGTTTTCCACGGCAATGCCTTCGGCCCCCATTGACCTGGCGACTTCCGTCCAGTCGGGATTTACCAGGTTCGACCCTACGAAGCGATTGCCGTAGTAATCGACCTGGTTCTTCTTTTCTGCGCCCCATTGCTGGTTGTTGAAAACCACAGCCGTCACAGGGATGGCCTCCCTCACGCAGGTAAGAATCTCACCAAAGCTCATACCCCATGCACCGTCGCCGACGTAGGCGATCGCAGGCCGGTCAGGCGCTGCGACCTTTGCTCCGATGATTGCGGGAAAGGCATAGCCACAGTTGCCAAAGCTCATGGCAGCGAACATGCTCCTTGCCTTTTCAAAACGCAGGTAACTGTTGGAGACAGAACATATATTGCCGATATCCGTCGACACCATGGCATTGGAAGGCATCGCGCGCTCAAGGGCCCGAAGCGCCTGACGAGGGTGCATCTTGAAGTCGCTTTCACTTATGGCCGCAAGACTCCATTCGTCCTGTTCATGCGTCCAGTCGTCCAGTTCTGATTCCCACGCCTCCTTCTGCCGTGAGATTTCCCGTTGGCGTTCCTCCAGATTCGCCAGGCATGCCAGGTTCCGATTTTCCAGTAGACTAGCCAGCCCTTCCGCGGCGACCTTCGCATCACCGCAAATACCGATGCTCAGCTTTTTAACCAATCCAAGCACCTTATGATCCGAGTCGATCTGAATCACCTTGGCATGCTCGGGCCAGTAGTCAATGCCATATTGCGGCAGCGTACCGAACGGCCCAAGCCGGGTTCCGACCGCGATTACCACATCCGCCTTTGACAGCAGCTTCATGGATGCCTTTGAGCCCTGGTACCCGAGGGGGCCAGTCCACAGCGGGTGGCTCGCAGGGAATGCATCATTGTGGAGGTAGCTCGTAGCGACCGGCGCAGTGAGCTTTTCTGCCAACGCACGAACGGACTCGACGCCGTCGGACATGACCACGCCTCCACCGGAAATTATCACCGGAAATTTGGCGCCGGCAATCATATCTGCCGCCTGCGCAAGACTGTCGGGATCACCCGCTGGCGACCGCAGGTGGAGAGGCTCGGGGATGTCAATATCCACCTCGCCATAAAAATGATTGCGCGGTATGTTCAACTGCGTGGGCCCGCGTTCCGCCGCCGCCATTTCGAAGCACCGGGAGGTGAGTTCAGCCAGACGGGCTGGCTCCGTAACGTGTGCCTGATATTTCGTGATCTTGGAGAATATGGGGAGTTGTTCCGTCTCCTGGAAGCCACCCAACCCCATGGTCGTACTCCCAGTCTCCGGAGTGACTACAACGACTGGTGTGTGCGCCCAGTAGGCCGCAGCGACGGACGTGACGAAATTCGTAATCCCGGGGCCGTTCTGGGCTATACATACGCCGTGACGTTCACTGGCCCTCGCGTAACCGTCGGCCATGTGCCCGGCGCCCTGCTCATGCGCAGTTGCGATAAACCGTATACCTGCGGCGGGGAAGATATCCAGCGCATCCATGAAAGATGAACCGACGATCCCGAATACGTCTTTGACATCGTAGCTCGCGAGAGTTTCGACGAATGCTTCGCTTGGTGTCATCCGAGTCACTGTTTGCTCCCCATTTCCATCTGTTGACCTGAAAACCGGCGACGTCAAAGCCACCGACAGAAACGGAAAGTTAATTGACGCGGGAAGCGAACGTTAGCTCCAGATCTTCTCCTCTCATCAAGCCAGCACGTGGGTTCTCTAAAATACCCTGGTGGTCCACTAGGCTGGCCGGGCAATTGCACTATTTCTCCTGACAACACTCGCGAGTGTCTCGATACCTTCAGGAATTCTATCTGATGGCAGGGAAGAGAAGCCAAGGCGGAAATGCTCATGGGAAATATCCGGCCCGGCGTAATGCACACTTCCCGGTTCGATGAGCACCCCGACGCGCCGCGCTTCAGCGGCAAGCACGTCGGCGTCGAGCCAGTCCGGGCCGGAAACCCAGAAAGCAGAGCCTCCAAATTCACGCTGCCACTGATAGTGCGGAAAACACCGGCCCAGCGCATCAGACATCACCTGCCAACGCTCGTTATAGATGCCTGCCAGCCGCTTAACCTGCACATCATAATGCCCGTACTCGATGAACAGCTTCACGGCGTGCTGAATCAGCGCCGGAGGGTGCCTGAACATCAGCCGTCGCAAAGCACGCGCCTGCTCGATCAACGCAGCGTCAGCAACCAGGTATCCGAGCCGCAGACCGGAGCCCAGAGACTTGGAAAAACTCCCACAGTAGACCACATGGCCCGTTTCGTCTTCGCTCTTCAGCGCAGGAACGCCGCGTTCACCCAGGCCTCCTTCCAGTTCGTAGTCGTCTTCAATAATAACGATGTCATGCAGTGACGCCTTATGCAGTAACGACTTTCGTCGGCTGGCCGACAGAACGGCACCGGTTGGCGATTGCAGACTTGGCGTAACATAAACGCAGCGACAAGGATTCAGAGAGTCATCGACAATCAGGCCATCGCGGTCTATCGGCAAAGGAATGACGTGGTCCGTTTCGAGCTGAAATATATTTCTCGCATCGGGATAGCCAGGATTCTCGATCCCGACGGGGTCGCTGCGGCCCACCAACAGCCGGGCGACGAGCGACAGAGCATTCTGAGTGCCCATTGTCATCAGAATATTTTCCGGTCGCGCCCATATGCCTCGACGCGGCAGCACGCGGCTCCTCACGTGCTCAATGAGTCCTGGATCATCCCGATCCAGAAAATCACATCCGGCGTTGGCGATGCCTTGGACGCTTTGCGCTTCGCGCCAGCACTCCCGCCATGCGGCTACCGGCACGAGGGAGCGGTCCCTTTGACCGTAAATGAATGGAAAGGGATAGCGACGCCAGTCTCGAGGCTTGGAGATGTTGCGCTGCTTTCCGAGCGGCACTTTTATCCGATTGTCCCAGTCGACCCCGCCCTCGTGACTGGGACAATCGGTCAAGCCCGGGGAACTGGCACTGCCATACATCTCCGCATTTACAAAGTAGCCTTGACGCTCGTGGCTGACGAGGTAGCCATCATCCACGAGCCGCTGATAGGCAAGCGACACTGTTGTCCGGGATACATTCAGCATTCTCGATAAATTTCGGCTAGAGGGCAGGGGTGCCAAAGGACTGAGTGTCCCGTCAGCGATTGCCGCGCTGAGAGTCTTACGCAACTGCACTTGCAGCCCGACGTCCGTCCGTCCCGTCAGCTTGATCAGACTTTTCCAGGCTTCGTGACCCAATCGCTCTCCCATTGCTGAACTCCCCCCGGGAAATGATGTTATATTAATAAACAAAACAGGAAGCCAGTCAAACTCCCTGAAAAGGACCAGATATCGCCCACGCAACCCACGCACTTTGGCGACAGGCTGCAAGTGTCATTGCACTGGCACCAACGTCATTGTCTGCGTGGACCTACACCAGGGCGTACTACCGGCCTACATTTGGAATCACTCACATCAGGAAAGGGAGTCGCTTCGCATGAGAGAGCAGAACGAAAGTCTTAACACCGCCAGACTGATCCTTGTCATTTTGCTGTCCGGGTGCCTTTCGGCTCATGCAGCAGAGCGGATCTCCATCCGCGCCGGAACGCTTCTGGACGGCCGGGGGGGCGTAGAAGAGGATGCCACGATCATTGTGGAGGGTTCCAGGATTGTTGACATCACCGATGACGAAAGCGGCGCCGCATCGCTGGACTTGAGCGACTATACAGTGATGCCTGGAATGATCGAGGGGCACGCACACGTCAACACCTATTTTGGTGAAAGCGACATGGCCGGGACTGGCGACACACCACAGAAACAAATGTCCCATTACCTCGAAAATGCCTATGTGACTCTTATGGCAGGTGTCACCACGGTACAGAGTGTCGGGGCTGAAGCCGACCTGGAAACCCGGGACGCCATAGAGCGAGGTGTGCTTCCCGGACCCCGCATACTCACCTCCGCGGGCATCGTTCTTCCCGGCGACGGCGAACCGGAAGAAATCAGAATGAAGATACGCAAGCTCGACCAGGCGGGCGCGGACCTTATCAAGATCGTCGCTTCGGGAACCCTGCGCGATGGCGGCGAGCGTACCATGTCCGACGAACAACTCATTGCGGCTTGCGAAGAGGCAGCGGAACGTGGACTGCACACTCTGGTGCACGCACACAATCCTCCAGAAACAACCACGGCAATCATGTCAGGTTGCACACAGATCGAGCACGGTGGATACCTGACCGACGAAGTCTTTGAGCTCATGGCCGAGCGCGGTATCTACTTTGGCCCGAATGTCGGGGTGCTGCAGCAGAACTACATAGAAAATCGCGATCAGTTTGTAGCTTATGGGATGACTGATGACATGTTCGCCAGAATGGAAGCCGTCGTACCTGGCATCCTTGCCATGTTCAAGCGCGCCCTGACGATTGATGGGCTCAAGATTGTGCTGACGACAGACTCTGTTTCGGGAACCCACGGTCGCAGCGGGGATGAGCTTATCGCCCGTGTCAAGACCGCCGGACAGGACCCCATGGCCGCAATCATCTCTGCGACTTCGCTTGCCGCGGAGTCCATGGGGCTGCAGGACACTATCGGCACAATTGCCCCGGGAATGCAGGCAGACCTGATCGCAGTACAGGGGAATCCCGTGAATGACATTACCGCACTGAATCGGGTGATACTCGTCATGAAGGGCGGCAGGATCTACAAATACGATCCATTGGCGACAGATTGAAACTTCTTCGCCCGGGCAGTTTGCAACGAACGCTGTTATTTCCCTGGAAGTCATCGCCCATGGAGGCCTATTCAATGATCAGAACCATGCTTCCCATAAATTTGATAGCCGGCGGTGCTGTGGCACTCGCCGCGTCATCAGTCTCATTTGCCGCCGACACACCAACTGATGCACTGAAAGCGAAGGCTTCTGCCAATGTCGAGGCTGCTGAAGGCGAGCTTCAAGACTATGTGCGCTACCTGAACGCCAATCCAGAGATAGGCTTCGAACTACCTGACGCTGCCGATAGAATCACCAAAATGCTCGTAGACGCTGGTTTCGATGTCGAGCGTGGCATCAACGGCACTCTTCAGCACACTGAACAATCCATCTTCATGGAGCATGCTTTCATAGCGAAGCTGGAGGGCAGGCAGCCTGGGCCGAAGGTAGGTCTGATGGTGGAGTATGACGCGCTTCCGGAGATTGGACATGGCTGTCAACATGACCTGTCAGGCTCCTGGAGCATTGGAGCAGGGCTCGCTCTGGCAGAGCTGATGCCCGAACTCGAGGGGACCCTCTATCTTTTCGGAACGCCCGCAGAAGAAGGTATCGTCGACGACGCTGGCGGAAAAGTTATCATGCTCGAGCATATGCAGGAGCTGGATGCCGCGCTGATGATCCATGGCAACACCTTCACCACGGATGGTGCGGGCAACGTGATGAACCTCTACCGGGAAGCCCTTGAAGTCGTGTTTCATGGAAAAGAGGCAAGCCCGAACAGCGCATATAACGGCATCAACGCACTTGAAGCAAATATTCTTTTCTGGAATGCCGTAAATGCCTATCGTCCTCATCTGAAGGATGGCGCAGCTGTCTACGGAATAATCACTGACGGTGGGCAGACTGTAAATACGATACCTGGCCGCTCTGCGTCGAGATTCCTGATTCGGGTAAACGACCACGAGTACTTTCTTGAGGTAACAGAGCGAATAAAACAGATTGCGCGAAGCGCCGCCGAGGCAATCGGAGCTACCGTGGACATCAATGTAACCGCGAACCGTTATATTCCCATGGTCCCGAACCAGACGCTGGCGAAGGCGTTCAGGGGAAATCTCGAGGATCTCGGCCTTGAGCCCGTCACTCCTCGCATCACAGGCTCCGGCGGCGCTAGCGACATGGGTAACGTCAGTCAGATTGTTCCTTCCATCCATCCATTCCTGAAGTCCAGGCTCACCGGCGGCGGTCACACGCTGGAAGCTGCTCAACAGACTACTGGAGATTACAGCATGGGGACAATCTCGGTTGGAGCAAAAGCGCTCGCCATGACCGCGATCGATATCTTCACGGGCCAGGCTGATGTAAAGGCCATGCGAGAAGAGCTTGAACAGTCGCTGTCGAGCATATCGGCAGATTAAGAACTAACCCGGGGAGCCCAAGAGCCTGTCAGCGGTCAGATCACGCTACTCCAGCAATAATTGCGACCCACCCCTGCCGCAGCGGAATTCCAGCCTGCGCACAGGGGACCTATGGTCACTTCTCACGTTATCGACTACATCAGGAGATGCCAAATCGCACACATCGATTCGCCATCGACCGAGCCCGCCCGCGCCAGGACGGTGGCGAGGGGCGCGTCACTGCTGGCGCTTCCCGCTCTTCTGGTGGTAGGGAATCCTGCTGTGGCGCTGCTGGCAGGCGGGGCCATCGTCCTCGGTCTGAACCGCCAGCCATTTGCCTGCGCTGGAGCGCTGGGCAAGTATTGCCTCCAGGCGGCCATTGTCCTGCTTGGCCTGCGCCTGGATCTGGGTAGCGTCTGGAGCATCAGCACCAGCTATGCCTGGTTTGTCGTGGCATACGCACCCGTGATTCTTGCCACCGGCCTGCTTGCAGGGCGCCTGTTCTCGGCGGGACCCGCTACTACCAAACTCATTGCTTCTGGCACAGCCATCTGTGGCGGTACGGCCATCGCCACGCTCGGATCGGTACTACGGGCAAAGCCTCACGAAATGGCTGTAGCACTCGCCATCGTCTTCCTCCTCAACGTTGTGGCCATTTTTACATTTCCTCTAGCGGGCCAGATGCTTGGGCTGAGCCAACAACAGTTCGGAGTGTGGTCCGCACTCGCGATTCACGATACCAGCGCTGTCCTTGCTACTGCAGCCAGTTATGGCGAAGAGGCGCTGGAGGTGGCTACCACGCTCAAACTGGTACGCACACTCTGGTTAATTCCGCTGATCATCCTGTTCACACTCTTGGAAACAGCAAACCAGCAATTGGCAACCGGTGCCGTTAAACAAAAGAAAGGCTTCAGTCTGCCTGTGCCCAGTTTTATCCTTCCCTTTCTGTTAGCGACCGCGGCCAACACATTTGTTGCGTTTCCCCAAATCGTCGGTGACGTGGCAGGTTCAGTCAGCAAGGCACTTCTCGTAATGGCGCTGTTCTTTGTTGGAACACAGCTCACGCGCGATATTCTCGGACAGATTCGCGGGGATGTACTGTGGCTTGCGATCGGATTATGGAGCTTCGCCGTTCCGGCTACGTTGATACTGGTTCTGGCGTCGGTGTGACCACCGGGGCGCTCCGCCAGGTCTATTGCTCAACCAGGCAGCCGGATCCGGCATGGAGCTGGGTGGGCTGCTGCTACCGCAAAAAGCAACGCGGCACGCGCTGGAAATAGGATAATCCTGATCGTGGCCAACAGAAATGAATCATCATTCCTTCAGGAAAGCCGCGCTGCGCCTTGCTGATCTCTCCATGCTACTTTCCTGTCAGCTCCCCAGCTCAACCGCCACAGGACAGTGATCTGAACCCAGCAGGTCATCGTGGATTTCGGCGCCCAGCAGGCGGCCTTTCACAAGATCCTCACTGGCCAGGAAGTAGTCTATACGCCAGCCGATGTTCTTGCCCCGCGCCCCGGCGCGGTAGCTCCACCAGGTATACTTGACCGTGTCCGGGTGGAGGTGGCGGAACGTGTCGACGAAACCGGCGGCCAGGAGATTGTCCATGCCGTCGATTTCCCTCTGGGTATAGCCCGCGCTCTTGTTGTAGTTGGGCCTGGGCCTGGCGAGGTCGACTTCCCGATGGGCCACATTGAAATCACCACACATCAGCAGCGGCTTTTTCTTCCTCAGCTGGTCGGCAAAGGCAAGGAACTCCCGGTCCCACGCCTCCCGGTAGGGTAGCCGCAGCAGCTCGCTTCCCGAGTTCGGCGTGTACACCGTGAGCAGGTAGAAGTCAGGAAATTCGGCGGTGAGAACCCGCCCTTCCTGGTCGTGGTCCTCCATGCCGATACCCGCGTTGATGTCCAGCGGCTCCTCGCGACTGAGGATTGCCACGCCAGCGTAGCCCTTTCGTACCGCCGCATTGCTGTATACATGGTAACCCTCGACGCCCTCCAGTGCGGCGTGGACCTGGTCGTTCTGCGCCTTGGTTTCCTGCAGGCAGAGGATATCGGCCTGCAGGGTGTGCAGGGAACCGACGAAGTCCTTCTTCATAATGGCCCGCAGGCCGTTGACGTTCCAGGAGGCAATTCTCATGCTGTCTACTTACGCTTCATCTGCTGTCGGGGCGCCAATTCTAGCTTACCCGGACCGGATGGTGGGGCCGGAATCAGGCGCTTTGGTATTCCTCCTGACATGACCGCCAGTTCCAGCGACGTGCGCGTCTGGCGTATAGTCGCCAGATACCGACGCCAACCCAGGTATTCCGATGGAACACAGCAAGAAACTCGCCGTTCTGATCGACGCCGACAACGTGAGTCCCGCCCTGTGCGAAGCGCTTGTGCAGGAGGTCGCCAAGTACGGGGCGGCGAGCGTCAAGCGCGCCTACGGTGACTGGACCACGCCCCAGCTCAGCTCCTGGAAGCCCCTGCTGCATGAGTACGCTATTGGTCCCATCCAGCAGTTCAGCTACACGACCGGGAAGAACTCGACAGACTCCTCCATGATCATCGATGCGATGGACCTGCTGTACACCGAAAAATTCGACGGTTTCTGTCTGGTCACGAGCGACTCCGACTTCACGAAGCTCGCAACGCGTATCCGCGAATCAGGCCTCGTGGTATACGGCTTTGGCGAAAAGAAAACCCCCGGTTCCCTACAGGCCGCCTGCGACAAGTTCGTGTTCCTGGAGGCACTCGTCGTCCCGTCGAATGAGTCGAACGCGGCGGAGGGCAGCAAGGCCCCGACCAAGGAAAAGAAATCCAGGAAACAGTTGAACCAGGATGCAAAGCTGATAAGCCTGCTGCGCGGCGCCGTCGAAGCCACCGCCGACGACGATGGCTGGGCGAACATCGCCGCGGTGGGGAGCCACATCAGCAACCAGAGCTCTTTCGACTCGAGAAACTACGGCTATCGTAAGCTGAGCTCGCTGATCGAGACAACGGAACTGTTCGATATCGACAAGCGCAACCCTCGGGGTGGCAATGTCTACGATCTGTATATTCGGGACAAGCGCTTCTCCGCATAACACTTACGCTATCCGGAAATCCGCATGCAGGTTCTTCCAGTGTGCCCGCAATATGGCCTTGTGCTCATCAGCCATGGGAAGCTCTGTCAGTGCGTCGGGCCACTCACTGCGGGCCCTGTCCAGGGTATCCTGCAGCTGGGGCTTGATCGCGCGCCATGGAATACCGGATTTAGCCGCCCAATACTCGAATTGATCCAGTGACGCCCTGTACCAGTCCTTGTCTTTCCCCAGTTTGAGCGCGAACGTCCGCTCCTCTCCCATATAGGCACGGGTGGTGACTATGTCATAGGCCGGCGAAAGGGACGGCGTGATGGCATCGGGATAGATCACGCTCCAGTTCTTCAGATGGGCGTCGCCGTTGGCGAGCAGGATATTGACCAGCAGGCGGCGGGCCAGTTGCTGCACATCCCCCAGACCATCGCCAGCGTAGTCGTACAGAACCCGGGCGATTTGCCGGTAATTGGTAGACCGGTACTTTTCGCTGGGGTATTTGACCAGTATCTGGGCGAAATCCTCCATGTGTATGCGGCCGCCGTCCTCACGGTCGAAGCGGCGAATGGCAAAGGCATGGTCTTCATCCGGGAGGTTGATGGCTGGCAGCAGCTCCAGCTTGCTCAGATGTACCAGGCGAATATCCGGAATCGTCACTCCGGCGAGTTCTGCCAGGCGCATCGCCGTGAACTCGTTGAGGGGGACATGTCTGTGGATGGTCGATGGGGTCTTGATGATCCAGTCGCCAAGCGTCCCGGCTTCGGCAATCCGGTATCGTCCATCCTTCTCTCGCATCGAGAATTTCATTTGAACCCCGGCCAGGGAAAAGCGCTTCTCGTCACCCTGCACAGGGGGTTTGGTGGCACCTGCTCGTGCTGTCTTGTCCAGGACATAGTCGGGTATGGCCTCCGGTTCGAGGACAGTGGCAATCAGCGCGCCTGGCAAATCCTGCCCCACCGCGGCAAACAGCTCGAATTCATTGTCGGTATGCGTTTTGAGAGACAGCGCGAGGAAATCCCGCAGTGCCCCTTCGGGCAGAAGATTGGACAGAACGGGATGCAGCTTCTGGCGTTTCACCCAGGGGGTCGCCATGATTTCCGGCGCCCTGGGAAACGCAGGGTGCGTAATCAGGGTGAAGGTGGGACGCCTGGACGCAGATCGGTAGTCCGGAGTAAATGTGAGGATGTTGCGCCCATCCCGATACCCAGCCAGATAACCGACCGTCATCCCGTGAAGGGAAAGC
>JAWLGG010000453.1:0-3125 GCA_041685155.1 Chromatocurvus sp. | reverse complement strand
TGGAGAGGGCCGGGAGTGCCGCCACGCGACCCTGGCGCTTCCCTCGTCCTGCGCTGCCTGCTCGTTCTCGCCGCCCTGTACACCATGTATTTCGCACGAACGCTCCTCATGCCGATGGTGGTGGCGCTGTTCTTTGCGCTCCTGCTCAGCCCCCTGGTGGAGCTTCTGAAGCGCTTCTACGTACCGCGCACCGTGTCTGCCCTGGTCATCCTCGGTGTCATAGGGGGGCCCCTGGGCCTGCTCGCCAGCCAGCTTGCCGAGCCGGCACAGCGCTGGGCGACGGAGATTCCCGATCTCGCGGATCAGCTGACGCAGCATGTGGAGGATCTGACACAGCGACTCTCCCCCGATGAGGCGCCGCCACCGACGCCGCCTGACGAGCCGAAAGGATTCAGCTTCTTCGGCCTGTTCGGCGGCGACGAGGACGATGACGAGGATGAGGAGATCAAGGCGCGGGCGGCCAACGGAAATGACACAGCCGACAACGGTGTCAGTGAAAAGATCAAGCAGAGTGGCCTCGAGGCCATGATCGCGATGCTCAGCGCCGCGCCGGTCATGATTGCCCAGCTGCTGACCGCAGTCATGCTGATTCTCTTCCTGCTGATTTTCGGCTCGGGCCTGTTCGTGACCTGGATGAACGTATTTCCGCGTATCGATGACAAGGAGCGCAGCATCGAGATGATGCGTTCGGTGCAGCTGGAACTGTCGCGCTACATCCTCACCGTCAGCGTGATCAACGCCGGTCTCGGCCTTGTGGTGGCCGGCGCTCTGTGGGGGCTGGGTGTCGATGATGCGCTGTTCTGGGGTGCCCTGGTGGGGATGCTGAATTTCGCGCCCTATGTCGGGCCGCTGATCGGCGTCATCATTCTTTCGCTGGCGGGTATCGTCCAGTATGGCCTCGCGCTCACGGCGCTGCTGCCCGCGCTGGTCTATTTCAGTATCAACATGCTTGAGGCTCAGTTCGTGACCCCCGTGATACTGGGGCGCCGTATGCGCCTGAATCCGCTGGTTATTATTGTATGGCTGGTGGTCTGGGGCTGGCTCTGGGGCGCGGTCGGCGTGCTGCTCGCCGTGCCCATGCTGGTGTGCTTCAAGATTGCCGCAAAGCAGACCCGTGTCCTGAGTCCCTGGGTGGAATTGATTGAAACCCGTGCCTGAGTGGTCGCCGTGAGGCGCAGCGCTTCGCGTCCGCAGGCCCGCGTCTGTCCGATATGGCGCGACTTTACGCCCGTCGCTCAAACCGCGTTAGAATCAGATCGCACCCCGATATCGCGAGGCCGCCCGTGAAAGCATCCGACCTGTTCATCCGAGCCCTGGAAGCCGAGGGCGTGAAGTACATATTCGGCATTCCCGGGGAAGAGAATCTGGATCTGCTCGAGTCCCTGCGCACGTCGTCCATCCAGTTGATCCTGACGCGCCACGAGCAGGCCGCCGGATTCATGGCGGCGACGTACGGGCGTCTCACCGGTAACGTCGGCGTGTGCCTGTCCACCCTCGGCCCGGGGGCGACGAATCTTGTGACCGCGGCCGCCTATGCTCAGCTGGGCGCCATGCCCATGCTCATGATCACGGGGCAGAAACCCATCAAGACCAGCAAGCAGGGGCGCTTCCAGGTGATTGACGCCGTCGACATGATGCAGCCGATTACCAAGCACACGGTGCAGGTCGTCAGCGGGGATCGTATTCCTTCGGCCGTACGCGAGGCGTTCCGGCTGGCTCATGAAGAGCGTCCGGGGGCAGTGCATATCGAATTGCCCGAGGATATCGCTGCCGAGCAGACCGATGTGCCGCTGATAGCAGCAAGCGCCGTGCGCCGTCCCATTGCCGAGTACAAGTCGATTGCCGCCGCGGTCAGCATGATCGAGCGCGCGCGCTCCCCGGTCCTCCTGATCGGTGCTGGCGCCAACCGCAAGCTCACGGCGAAGATGCTGCGTGAGTTCGTCGACAAGACCGACATCCCGTTCATCACGACACAGATGGGCAAGGGCGTACTCGACGAGCAGCACCACCGCTTCATGGGTAACACTGCGCTCTCCGACGGCGACTTCGTGCACAGGGTAATCGACGCCGCCGACCTCATTATCAACGTCGGTCACGATGCGGTGGAGAAGCCGCCATTCTTCATGCGAGCCGACGACAGGCGCAAGGTCATCCACATCAACTTTGAGACCGCGGCCGTGGACCCGGTGTACTTTCCCCAGCTCGAGGTCGTGGGCGATATCGCCAACAGCATCTGGCAGATCAAGGAAAAGATCGCCGTTCAGGACGGTTGGACCTTCAGTCTGTTCAGCCGCGCCCACGACGCCTACCTCGCGCACCGTGCCGAGGCAGAGGCGGACATGCGCTTTCCCGTTCTGCCCGAGCGACTGGTGAAGGCGGTGAGGGAGGTGTTGCCGCCCGAGGGTATCGTCACCCTGGACAACGGCGTCTACAAGATCTGGTTCGCGCGCAATTTCCCCGCGGCGCATCCGAATACACTGTTGCTCGATAACGCGCTGGCGGCCATGGGCGCGGGACTGCCCTCGGCCATGGCGGCCAGGCTGGTGCACCCGGACAAGCCCGTCATGGCGGTAGTCGGTGACGGCGGCTTCATGATGAACAGCCAGGAACTGGAGACGGCGGTGCGCCTTGGACTGCATCTCGTGGTGGTGATCCTGCGCGATGACGCCTACGGCATGATCAAGTGGAAGCAGGCGCAGATGCGGTTTCCCGAGCACGGGCTTGACTACGGCAACCCGGATTTCGTCAGGTATGCGGAGTCTTACGGTGCCCGCGGATGGCGCGTGGCCGCGACTGAAGAGTTGGAGCCGCTGATGTCGCGGTGCCTCGAAGAGCCCGCGGTACACATTATCGACGTGCCCGTGGACTATTCACTCAACGACGAGACGCTGCACCGAACGATCCCGGCACTGAGCCGGGCGCTGTAGTTCAAGGCCTGCAGCGAGTCGCGCTCGGCTAGCGGTTGCCGCCGCGCTGACCGCCACTGCGGCCGCCGCCGGCGCGTTGCCCTCCAGCGCTGCGTCGCGGGGCACCGCTGCCGGGGCGCCCGCCGCCGGGCCTGCCAGGCGCTCCGCCTCGGCCCGCCGGTCGTCCCGCTCGCTGTGCTGGTGCCGGTCGACGCGGTG
>JAWLGG010000452.1:0-3153 GCA_041685155.1 Chromatocurvus sp. | reverse complement strand
GCCAGACGGTCAAGAGCACCTCCATCCCGCCGCTCGAGCGACCTGCAGAATCGATTCCCGAGCAGGAACTGCTTGACGTCGGCATCGCGATTTTTGATCCCGGCCTCGAGGAGTACGACGAAGACGACCAGATCTACCCGGAAGTGCGGCGCGCGGAGTCTCGCTTCATGCCACAGCTGCTGGCCGAAGCCATGCAGCAGAGCGGTGCCTGGGGTGCCGTGCGGGTCCTGCCTGACAGCGATCGCATCACCGACCTGCGCGTCGAGGGCCAGATCTTGCACTCCGACGGCGAGCGGCTCGAGCTGGCCGTACAGGCGGTGGATTCGCAGGGCAGGACCTGGCTGGATAACACCTACATGGCCCGCACCAGCCGCTACGCCTACAGGAACGCCACGCGCCGGCAATATGACCCGTTCCAGGCGCTTTACCACCGCATCGCCAATGACCTGCTGCGCAAACACGCCGCCATGGACAGCGATGAGCTGCAGGCGCTGAGGACCATCACCGAGCTGCGCTTCGCCCAGGGTTTCGCCAGCGGCGCCTTCGAGGGTTATCTGGAGCAGAAGCGCAATGGCAGGTTCGAGATCGTGCGACTGCCCGCAGAGGGTGACCCCATGCTCGAGCGCGTGCGCGCGATCCGCAAGCGCGACCACCTCTTCGTCGACACGCTACAGGAGTACTACCGCGACTTCAGCGGCGAGATGCACGAGCCCTACCAGGAGTGGCGCAAGATGAGCTACGAGGAAGCCGTTGCACTGCAGGAGCTGCGCGCCGAGAGCCGTCGCCAGCTCATCGCCGGCGGCGCGGCCATCCTCGCCGGTATTGCCGCTGCCGGTAGCAGCGACCGCTCCGCCCGCACCGCCGGCAACGTCGCGATCATCGGCGGTGGCTACCTGCTGAAAAGCGGGCTGGAAACGCGCAACGAGGCGCAGATTCATGTCCAGGCACTGGAAGAACTGGGCATGTCGCTGGAAGCCGAGATCACACCCCGGGTCATTGAACTGGATGACCGCACCGTCATGCTCAGCGGTAACGTCGAGGACCAGTACAACCAGTGGCGCGAGATCCTCGAAGAGATCTACCGCAACGAAGTCGGCGCCCTCGATGCCGCGGTCAGCGAGAGCGAGCCCGACAGCAATATCGACAGCCGCATCTAACCACCGGTCAGCCTTAGCAACTCATGCCCATAGAAAAAGAACGCGTTCAACCGGCGCCTTTCGAGAGCGCTGCACCGCGCGGCCAACCCGACGCGATACGCGACCCAGGTGGGCCGGGACCAGCGCGCTGGATACTGCCCGCGCTGGCCGGACTGGTGCTGCTGGTGCTCGCCGTGGTGTTCTGGCTGCCGTCCGCACTGCAGCCTGACGACAGCGAAGCGGACACAGAACAGACGCCAGCGGACGCCGGAACGGCGACGCAGGTGAGCCCCGCGCCACCGGGTGCAGCGCCCCAGATCCCGGTGGCAGGAACGCCCTTCGCCGATGCCGAGGCGGCACGCCTGCGCGGCGAGGCACAGGATATCCTCGAAGACCTCCTCGACCTGCGTGATTCGCTCACCCGTCGCGGCGCCGACATCTGGGCGAGCGACGCGCTCGCGGCGATGAATGCTGCGGCAGGCGAGGGCGACGAGCTCTACCGGCAGCGGGAATTCGACGCCGCCATCGGCCGCTACCGGGCAGCGCTGGAACAGGCGCGGGCAATCGAGTCGCGGATTCCCGATGAACTGGAGTCGCGGCTGCAGGCGATCGAGAACGCCCTGCAGGCGGGCGATGCCGAGGCCGCGAGTGCCGCGCTCGACGTGGTTGACAAGCTCGAACCCGGGCTCGAACAGGCCGGCCAGCTGCGCCAGCGGCTGGACGTCCTGCCCGATGTGCTGGCCAACCTCGACAAGGCAGTTGCGGCCGAGGAGGCGGACGACCTTGAGGCGGCAAAGGCGGCACTTGAGGACGCCCTCGCCGCCGACGCGCAGCACCAGGGCGCCCGGCAGGCGCTGGAGCGCGTCAGTGCCGCACTGACCGCCCGGCGCTTCGCCGATGCCATGTCCGAAGGCTATGCCGCCCTGGAGGATCAGCGCTTCGACGATGCGCGCGCCGCTTTCCGGCGCGCCGGCAAGCGGCGCGAGGGCAGCAATGAAGTCGCCACGGCGCTGCAGGAAGTGGACGTGGCGGAAACCGCCAGCGAACTGCGCCAGCTGCAGCGCAGGGCCGAGGCCAGCGTCAAGGAGGAGGCCTGGTCAGCGGCGGTGACCGCCTACGAGGCCGCGCTCGAGATCGACAGCAGCGTCCTGTTTGCACAGCGCGGTCTGGAACAGGCCCGCACACGCGCCGAACTGGACGCGCGCCTGCAGGCGATTCTCGATGACCCCGCCCGGCTGAGCGACGAGACCGTCGCGGACAACGCAGCTCAGCTTCTGGAGTTCGCCCGCGGCGTCGAGCCCCGCGGACCGGCACTGCAGGAACAGATCCGCACGCTGCAGAAACGGCTGGCCCTGTCCAACACCCCGATTCGCGTCACGCTGCTGTCGGACAACACCACAGACGTCACCGTGTACAAGATCGCGCGGCTGGGCCAGTTCGAGCGCGAGGAGCTCATGCTGCGTCCGGGCGAATACACCGCCGTTGGAACCCGCCGTGGCTACCGGGATGTGCGCGAGACCTTCCGCGTCAGCCACGATGGCCGCCCGCCGACGGTCACCATCGTCTGCTCGGAGCGCATCTGATGTCCGACGATACCCCGGACCCGAAGGGGCTGCAGCGCGAGCGCATTGCCGCCAGCGATTTCCGGCCTCTCGGTGAGAGCGCGCCGCAGGGGCCCGAAAAACGGGGCCCCTGGCGCCTGCTTGCCTTCACCGGCGCCGGCCTGCTCGTGCTTCTCATTCTGGGTTTCCTGTTCACTGCCCGCTCGGTACAGATCGTGGTGGACTCTGAAAGCCCCGCAAGCATTGATATCGTCGGGCTCGCGCTGCCGCTGGGGGAGCGCTTCATGATCCGCCGGGGCGAGTACGACCTGCGGGTCAGCGCTCCCGGATACGTCGCGCACACCGGGACGCTGTCGGTATCCGACGAGGCCAGCCAGCGCGTGGATATCGCCCTGTCGCCCCTGCCCGGACGGGTTACCTTTGCGGGACTGCCCGACGGCGCGCGCGTCCGCATC
>JAWLGG010000451.1:0-3155 GCA_041685155.1 Chromatocurvus sp. | reverse complement strand
TATCGATGAGCCAGTGCCGGTCCGGGTCGCGGGAGACCCGCTGCGTATCCGCCAGATCCTGCAGAATCTGCTCAGCAACGCCGTGAAGTTCACGGAGCGGGGTACCGTGACGCTCTCCGCCGCCGCAGAGGTGGGTAACGCCCCGGCGGACGGCAGGCAGATGATCCGCTTTTGCGTGACCGATAGCGGCCTCGGGATACCCGCGGAGGCGCACGACAGCCTGTTTACACCCTTCTTCCAGGTGGATAACGCGGCAACTGTGAACACCGGGACCGGTCTCGGTCTACCGATCGCCAGCATGCTTGCCGGCTTGATGCAGGGCACGATTGAACTGCAAAGTAGCCTGGGGCGAGGTTCCCGGTTTTGCGCAAACCTTTGGCTCGAGCCGCTAAGCGCCACGGACAACGCGATTGTCAGCCCCGCGCCAGGACGGGCCACAGCAGTATCGCTGTCTGGCTTGCGCATCCTCCTCGCCGAGGACAATCCGGTCAACGCACGGCTGACGCAGCTGTACCTGCGGGACACGGGCAGCACGCTGGATCACGCCGTGAACGGCGAGAAGGCCTGCACGCTGCAGCAGCGCAACTGCTACGATGTGATCCTCATGGACTGCCAGATGCCGGTAATGGATGGCTTCGAGGCGACGCGCCGCATCCGCGTCATGGAAGCGGACCCTGAACACCGGCTACCGATTATCGGTGTTACGGCCAACGCCCTGCCCACGGACATCCAGCACTGCCTCGACGCCGGCATGACCAACGTTCTCAACAAACCCTTCAGCAAATCACAGCTTGTTGCGCTGATATGCGCCAGCGTCGGGTGCGATCGCTGATCGGGCCCGGCGGTCCGTCCGCAGAACCTGTTGCCTCTGACTATGCGACCTGCAGGAGCAACCCTGGACAACAGCTTATTCCGCTTGCGCTGCAGCCATCGCCGCCGCCCGCAGCACCGCCCGGGCCTTGTTCAGAGTCTCTTCCCACTCGCTGGCTGGGACCGAATCCGCGACCACACCGGCGCCCGCCTGCACATGCAGTTCGCCGTCCTTGATCACCGCGGTGCGAATCGCGATCGCCGTGTCCATATCACCGGCCCAGGACAGGTAGCCCACGGCGCCGCCGTAGACGCCGCGCTTGACCGGCTCCAGCTCGTCGATAATCTCCATGGCACGGATCTTTGGCGCGCCGCTGAGCGTCCCTGCGGGCAGAGTGGCGCGCAGCACGTCCATCGCGGTCCTGCCGGCCTTGAGGCGACCGGTGACATTGGACACGATGTGCATCACATGGGAATAGCGCTCCACCACCATTTTATCGGTGAGCGAGACGCTTCCGGTCTCGGCGATGCGCCCGACATCGTTGCGGCCGAGGTCGATCAGCATGAGGTGTTCGGCGATCTCCTTCGGGTCTGCCAGCAGCTCCGCCTCGAGCGTCGCGTCCTCGGCCTCGGTGTGCCCGCGCCGGCGGGTACCGGCCATGGGGCGCACCGTCACCTCCCCCTGCTGCAGACGTGCCAGGATCTCCGGCGAAGAGCCCACCACCTGGAAATCGCCGAGATCGAGGAAATACAGATAGGGTGATGGATTCAGGTTGCGCAGCGCGCGATACAGGTTCAGCGGCGGCGCGGTAAAGGGCACGCTGAGGCGCTGCGAGGGCACGACCTGCATGACGTCCCCGGCCAGCACATACTCGCGCACCCGCTCCACGGCCGCTTCATACTCCTCGCGCTGCAGGCTGGAGCGGGCCCGACTCTCGAGCGCCGCCTCGTTGCGGGCACCGAGGTCCACCGCAGGCAGCTGAGGCATCTGCCGCGGCAGGCGGTCGACCAGCTCGCGCAGGCGCGCCCTTCCGGCGGCCAGCGCATCGGGAGCGGCGGGGTCCACGTTCACCACGAGGCGCAGGGTCCCTGCAAGATTGTCGAACACCAGCACCTCGTCCGACAGCATGAGCAGGATATCCGGCGTACCCATGGCGTCGGGCGGGCAGCTGGCGGCGAGCCGGGGTTCCACGTAGCGCACCGTATCGTAGCCGAAATAGCCGACCAGGCCGCCGTGAAAGACCGGCATATCGGCAAGCGGGGCGCAGCGGTAGCGGGCGGCATAGTCCTCGATGAAGGTCAGCGGATCCTCGACCTCGCGCCGCTCGCGGCACTCTCCGTCGTGCCATTCCTCAACACAGTGGCCGCGCACGGTAAGCACGGTGCGACAGGGCAGCCCGATAATGGAGTAGCGCCCCCATTTTTCGCCGCCCTGCACCGACTCGAAAAGGTAGGAGTTGGGACCCTCGGCGAGCTTGTGATAGGTGCTTATGGGGGTCTCGACATCGGCGAGGACCTCCAGGCTCACCGGGATGCGATTGAAACCCTGCGCCGCCAGTGCATCGAATTCATCCGGGGTCATCGCGCGCCCTCACGCAGCGGCGAGCGCGGCGCGCATCTCGCCGATCGCGGCCGCGTAGTCGGACTTGCCGAAAATGGCCGACCCGGCGACAAAGGTATCAGCGCCGGCTGCAGCGACAGCGGTAATGTTCGAAGGCGTGATGCCGCCATCCACCTCGAGCCGGATGTCGTGCCCCGAGGCGTCGATAAGGCGGCGCGCGGCGCGCAGCTTTTCCAGCGTCGAGGGGATGAACGACTGGCCACCAAAGCCCGGATTGACAGACATCAGCAGCACCATATCGACCTTGTCCAGGACATAGGTGAGCGCGTCAAGTCCCAGGTGAGGGTTGAACACCAGCCCCGAGCGGCAGCCGGCGTCGCGGATCATCTGCAGGGAGCGATCCACATGGGTGGAGGCATCGGGATGGAAGGTAATGTAGCTGGCCCCGGCCTCGGCAAAATCCCCGATCATGCGGTCTACCGGGCTGACCATCAGGTGCACGTCAATGGGCGCGGTGACACCGTGCCGGCGCAGGGCCTTGCACACCATGGGACCGATCGTGAGATTGGGCACGTAGTGGTTGTCCATGACGTCGAAGTGAACGATGTCTGCACCCGCGGCCAGCACCGCATCCACCTCTTCCCCCAGCCGGGCAAAGTCCGCTGACAGGATGGAAGGGGCGATCTGGTAATCGGCCATGTCGGGTCCTCGGTGTGGGGCTGCGCTGAAACGGATTCTAGCACCCCTTTTGGGGTCAGGTCCCGGACCAGGTCCGGGACCTGAC
>JAWLGG010000033.1:0-13132 GCA_041685155.1 Chromatocurvus sp. | reverse complement strand
AAACCACGCCTGCGGATTCCGTGCGCGATCCGGGACTTGAGGTGGCGGGCAACCTGCTGCCACTGGCGCGGTTCCTGACCCTGATCGGCGGCGCCACATCGGCGCGGCTGGTCTATACTAGCTCGGGCGGCACGATCTACGGCGAATGCAGCGATGAGGGCGGCCCGGCAGAGGCAAGGGCTCCCGCGCCGGTTTCCTACTACGGTGCGGGAAAGGCGGCTGCTGAGCTGTTTCTGCAGGTATTCCGTCATCAGCACGGTAACCCGGTCACGCTGCTGCGTCCGGCCAACGTCTATGGGCCGGGGCAGCCTCTGCGAGCGCGTTTCGGTGTCATTCCCGCCGTGCTCCATGCGCTGGCGCGGGAATCGGACTTCACCTGTTATGGCGACGGGGAGCAGGTGAGGGATTTTCTCTATATCGACGATGCGGTTGATATGTTGCTGTGCGCTGGCGCCGTCGAAGCGGGCGGTGATAGCGCGAAGGGCGGCGACGGCGACGGCCTGGCGATCTACAACCTCGGCTCCGGCACGGGCGTCTCACTCAATACTCTCATTGCGACGGCCGAGGCTGTTACCGGTCGCAGGTTGCGCCTTGACTACCAGCCGGCACGTGCGGCGGATCTGCGCGCCTCTGTGCTGGACTGCCACCTGGCGCGGGCACGCTTCGGCTGGGCGCCCGCCACCAGCCTGGAGAAGGGGCTGAGGCAGACCTGGCAGGCCATGCCGGAGGCCCCGTGACCGCGCGGCGGATCAGCGTCTGCGTGGCCAATTACAACGGCGGCGAACTGCTGGTCCGCTGCCTGCAGTCGGTGCTCTCGCAGGAGGCGGTCGCCGAGGTCGAGGTGATTGTTCACGACGATGCCTCGATCGATGATTCCCTTTCGCGGCTCGCGGCGTTCCCCGACGTGCGTGTCATACCCGGCAGCGAGAACGTCGGCTACTGCGTGGCCAACAACCGCATGCTGGAGATGGCGACCGGCGACTATGCGCTTCTGCTCAACAACGATGCCTGGCTGGAGCCCGGTGCGCTGAATGTGCTCCTCCACCACGCCGAGTCACATCCACCGTCAATACTGACTCTGGCCCAGCTGGACGCGGCGACGGGCGAGCTCCTTGACTGTGGCATGGGTCTGGATGCGCTGTGCACACCCTTCCCGCACCGGGAGCGGGTCACGCGGGAGGTGGCGACGGTGATCGGCGCCTGTCTGTGGCTGCCGCGCGAACTGTGGCACGACCTCGGTGGCTTTCCCGCCTGGTTCGAATCCATCGGTGAGGACCTCTACCTCTGCCAGAGCGCGCGCCTGCTCGGGGTCCGGGTGGTTGCGCTGGCAGATGCCGCGTACCGGCATGTCTCGGGGCACAGCTTTGGCGGCGGCAAGCTGCAGCAGGGACGCATGGTCAGCAGCTTTCGTCGCCGCTTCCTCAGCGAACGCAACCGGCTCTATGTCATGTGCCTGACCTATCCTGCCCTGCCGCTGCTCCTGCTCCTGCCGCTCGCGGTGCTGTCACTGCTGCTGGAGGGGCTGTTGCTCAGCCTGTGGCGCCGAGACCTTGAGCCGCTGCGGCGCATCTATCTGCCGGCGCTCGCCGGTCTTGTGCGGGAGCGGTCGCGAGTGTGCCCGCTGCGTCGCGATCTGCAGCGCCGCCGCACCCTGGGGGCGGGGGCTTTTCTGCGGAGCCTGCGCTGGTTGCCCTACAAGCTGCAGATGCTGGCGCAGCGCGGTCTGCCGAGGCTGCGCTGACCGCTGCTTCAGGGCGGGCCCGGCCCGCCCTGTGCTACACTGGGTGCTTTTTGAGGCAATCCCCTATGGCGCGACGAGGCAAGAACGCCGACCCGCACGCTGCCCGCGAGGCCGCGAACTACGACAACCCCATCCCCTCCCGGGAGTTCATTCTCGAGCAGCTGCGCAGTACCAACAGGCCTGTCGACACGCAGCAGATCGCGGACCTGCTGGGCCTGAATGAGCAGCAGGACGTCGACGCCCTGCGCAATCGGCTGCGTGCGATGCAGCGCGATGGCCAGCTGCTGGTGGACAGGCGCGGCGCCTACGGTGTAGTGGACAAGATGAACCTGCTGCGCTGTCGCGTGCAGGGCCACCGCGATGGCTACGGCTTTGCCGTACCCCAGGCCGGCGGCGAGGATGTGTACCTCAGTGCCCGGCAGATGGGCCAGGTGTTCGACGGCGACACTGTGCTGGTCGCCGTATCCGGTATCGACCGACGCGGGCGCCAGGAAGGCAAGGTCGTCGAGGTGCTCGAGCGCGGCGTGCAGAAAGTCGTGGGTCGCTATCAGGAAGAGAGCGGTATCGGCTTTGTCATCCCCGACAACGCGCGCATTACCCAGCAGGTGCTTATTCCGCCGAAAGCCAAGGGCAAGGCCATCTCCGGGCAGATTGTTACCGCGTTGATCACGGATTACCCGAAGGGCCGGCTCGGCGCCAAGGGCGAGATCATCGAGGTGCTGGGTGACCATCTCGACCCGGGGCTTGAGATCGACGTGGCTATACGCGCCCACGGTATTCCCTTCGAGTGGCCAGAGCCGGTGCTCGAGGAAGCATCCAGGCTCAGGGACGAGCCCGAGGAGGCGGATAAGAAGAACCGTATCGACATGCGTGACACACCCTTCGTGACGATCGATGGCGAGGACGCCCGGGACTTCGACGATGCGGTGTACTGCAAGAAGAAGCGCTTCGGCGGCTGGCGCCTGTGGGTGGCGATTGCCGATGTCTCGCATTACGTGCGCCCCGGCTCGGCGCTCGACAAGGAAGCCCAGACGCGCGGCAACTCGGTGTACTTTCCCGAGCGTGTGGTGCCCATGTTTCCGGAGGTGTTGTCCAACGGCCTGTGCTCGCTCAAGCCGAATGTCGACCGACTCTCGCAGGTTGTCGAGATCGATCTCACCAATGATGGCGTGATCAAGCGCTTCTGCTTCTTCGAGGCGGTCATCCACTCGCATGCCCGACTGACCTACACGCAGGTAGGCGAGGCCCTGGAGAAGGGCGAGGCAGCGGGTGTGCCCGCCGAGCGCGTGCCCGACCTGCAGCGGCTGCAGGCCCTGTACAGAGTCCTGCGGGCGGCGCGGGAGCAGCGCGGCGCCATCGACTTCGAGACGGTGGAAACCCGGATCATCTTCAACGAGCAGCGCAAGATCGATGCCATCGTTCCCGTCCATCGCAACGATGCACACAAGCTGATCGAAGAGTGCATGTTGTGCGCCAACGTGGCCACCGCGCAGTTTTTCGAGAAGCACAAGCTGCCGACACTGTTCCGCGTGCACGAGGGCCCCGGCGAGGAGCGCCTGGAAAACCTGCGTGCCTTCCTCGGTGAACTCGGTCTCGGGCTGCGCGGCGGCACCAACCCCTCGCCAAAGGATTACCAGGCCCTGATGGAGCAGGTGGCAGATCGGGATGACGCCAACGTGATCCAGACCATGATGCTGCGCTCGCTGCGCCAGGCGGTGTACCAGCCGGAAAACAAGGGCCACTTCGGCCTGAATTACGAGGGTTATGCCCACTTCACGTCGCCGATCCGGCGCTACCCGGATCTGCTGATCCACCGCGGTATTCGCAGTGTGATCCGCTCGAAGACGCGCAGCAAGCTGGTGCGCCGGGCCGACGGTGCCGAGCTGCTGCCGAAGGAGCGCAGCTATCCCTACGACGAAAAGACCGTGGCAGCGCTGGGTGAGCACTGCTCCGTGACGGAGCGCCGCGCGGACGATGCCACGCGGGACGTGCAGTCCTGGCTCAAGTGCGAGTACCTGCAGGACCACGTCGGCGACGAGTTCGGCGGTGTGGTCGCCGCGGTCACCAGCTTCGGTCTGTTTGTGGAGCTGGAGGACCTGTACATCGAGGGACTGGTGCACGTGACCGCGCTGCCGGGCGACTACTACCGCTTTGACCCCGCGCACCAGCGCCTGGTCGGAGAGCGCAGCGGCCGCACCTTCCAGCTCGGCGATAAGGTGCAGGTGCAGGTGGCCCGGGTCGACCTGGACGACAAGAAGATCGATCTCGAACTGGTCGAGGCGCCCGCTCGGCGCAAGGAGCGTGGGGGTGACAGCACGGGTCGCAAACGCAAGGCACCCGGCAAGAAGGGCGATGCGACGGCAGGGGATGGCAGCAAAGACAGTGGTCGCAGGAAGGATGGCGACGCCGGCAAGGGGGGCAAGGGCGCCAGGGACGGCGAGGGCAAGAAAGGCGGTGGCAGGTCGCGTTCGCGAAAGAAGCCCGCTGCGGCTACACCCGGCGGCGACGCGTCGTCAGCGCCGGTGAAGGGTGGCCCGGACGTCGAGGTCCTGACCAAGCCCCGGCCCAAGGCGGCGAGCAGCGATTCGCCCGCTGATCCCGTGAAATCCGCCGCCGGTGATGGCGGCACACCGAAGAAGAAAGCGCGCCGCCGGGGCGGCAGGCGTCGCCGGTCTGCCGACAGCTGAGAGCGATGTCCCAGGTGACCTACGGCATTCACGCGGTGGATGGCCTGCTGCGTCGCCGCCCGGGCGCGATTGCCCGGCTGTGCGTCCTCAGGGGTCGCGAGGACCGTCGCGTTCAGGCCCTTCTGGCGCTCGCCGCCAATCAGGGTGTGCGTGTCGAGCGGGTCGACAGGCGCGCGCTGGACAGCATGGCCCCTGGGCGCCACCAGGGCGTTGCCGCCGAACTTGCCGCTGCCGCAACGGTGGGCGCGCCGCCGGGCCAGGCGTGGCAGGAGCCCGATCTCCTGCAGGCTGTAGACACAGCCGAATTCCCCTGCCTGCTGTTGATACTGGACGGCGTCACCGACCCGCACAATCTGGGGGCCTGCCTGCGCAGCGCGGAAGCCGCCGGTGCCATGGCGGTGGTGGTGCCCCGGGACAAGTCCGCCAGCATGACCCCGACAGTGCAGAAGGTTGCCTCCGGAGCGGCGGAGGTCCTGCCGCTGGTGCAGGTCACCAACCTCGCCCGCACCCTGAAGGCCCTGCGAGAGCGCGGTGTGTGGGTCTTCGGTGCCGCCGGTGAAGCAACGGAAAGCCTGTACTCCCAGGATCTGCGCCCCCCGGTAGCCCTGGTGCTTGGCAGCGAGGGCAAGGGCCTGCGGCGCCTGACCCGCGAGGGTTGTGACGCCCTGGTACAGCTGCCGATGGCGGGAACGGTGAGCAGCCTTAACGTCTCCGTCGCCGCCGGAATCTGCCTGTTCGAGGCAGTACGCCAGCGCCGGAAGGCGGATTAGCGAAGTTCGTATTCGAAGGTACTGACCACCCGCAGCCGTTTGCTGCGGGATGTGCCATCATCCCAGCCCTGGCTTGCGCTGCCGTGTATCTGGATCACGCCCTGATTGGCGTTGCGCAGGGGGCCGAGGCTGGCCCCGGCGTCTGCCGCGAAGGCCTCTGCCTGCTCACGGGCATTACGTGTCGCCTCGGCGAGCAGTGGCCCCTTGGCCTCGTTGAAGGCGCGCAGTTCGTAGCGCGGGCCGTTGCCGGTATCCAGCACTACGCCCTGGCTGATCAGCGGATCCGTCGCAAGTGCGGCGGCCTCCACCCTGTCGATCCTGTTCGTGCTGACCAGTACCAGCCCGTTGCCGGTGTACCGGAACGGCTGGTTGGCATTGGCGTATTCGGCGGAATAGGCGTCGCGCACGAGGAGCGGCCGCACTTCCAGTTCCTCTTCGGTAAAGCCCGCTTCCTCTAGGAAGGTGAGAACTTTCTCCCGGTCCGCGGCGAGCGCCTTCTGCACCTCCATGAAGTTGCCGGCGGCGCGCCGGAAGGCGAGTGACCAGGTGGCGTAATCGCTCTCCACGTCCTGTTCGGCAAGGCCTTTGATGACCACGGAACGGTCGGCCATGCGCAGGCGCTCCAGGCCCTGGGACACCAGCCAGCCGGCACTGGCAATGCCGATGGCGATCAGCAGGGCGGCAATACGGGAGTGGGTGATAGTGGTCACGGCGGTCCTGCTACTGCGGGGCATGACATCGAGTATAGACCGCGACGCGCCCTGGCTGCCACCGGCGCGCCGATATCCCGACTGGCGCAGGCACCTTCAACGCAAGCCCACGGCCGCCAGCGCCATGACCACGAGCGTCGCGATGACCGGTATGACCACGGTGACAACGCCGATGTCGCGGCAGGCCTCGCGGTGGGACAGCTGGGTGATGGTCACAGCATGGCCACGACCGCGCCGCAGTGTGGCAGGGACGACTCCAGCGCCAGCGCGCTTGCTATATGGCGGCCTGGGCTATAGAATCCGCCTCCCTGAAAATGTGTGCCCGCCATGCGGGTATTACTCCTTGCTGCACCGCCGCGTCGGGCAGCATTTACCCGTAAGGAGCTCGTCAATGCGACATTACGAAATCGTATTCATGGTCCATCCGGACCAGTCAGAACAAGTGCCCGGCATGATCGAGCGCTACACCGGCACCATCACCAAGGATGGCGGCGCAGTGCATCGCCTCGAGGACTGGGGGCGGCGCCAGCTGGCCTTCCCGATCAACAAGATTCACAAGGCACACTACGTGCTGATGAACGTCGAAGCCAGCAACGAGGCGATGGAGGAGCTCAAGACGACCTTCCGTTTCAACGATGCCGTCATCCGGCACATGGTGATTCGTCGCGACCAGGCGGACACTGCCGAGTCGCCCATCATGAAGGCGGAGAAAGAGAGCCGTGAGCGCAAGACGCGCTACGAAGAGCGGCAGAGCAGCGACGGCGACAGCAAGCCGGAAAAGCCTGATGAGCGACCTGCCCGCAGCGAAGAATCCGCTGACGCCTGAGTCCGCCGAACCCCAATAGCAGGAGAGTAAACCATGGCGCGTTTTTTCCGTCGTCGCAAGTTCTGTCGCTTCACCGCCGAAGGCGTGAAGGAAATCGATTACAAGGATCTGGAAACGCTGAAGGCCTATATTTCCGAGACCGGAAAAATCGTGCCCAGCCGCATCACCGGAACCAAGGCCCGCTACCAACGGCAGCTGTCGACCGCTGTCAAGCGCGCCCGATTTCTGGCGCTGCTGCCCTATACGGATTCGCATCAGTAGGACTGCTGCTGGCCGGCGCGACCGGGTGCCGGCCGTAGCGAGCCGATGAAGGGCCTCGCAACTTTCGTCATGAGCGGCCGCTACCGGGCGCTGCTGGTAGCCATGGCAAGCTCCGGCAGCCTGCTGTTCTGCTGGATAGGCGCGGCAGTCACGGCACTCGTGACCTTGCGGCGCGGCCCGGCGCAGGGCTTCTGGGTGCTGATGTGGGCCTCCCTGCCCGCTATTGTGGTGACCCGGATGTCCGGCGACACCACACCGCTGGCGCTTCTGGTCGGTACGTTTGTTCTCGCCCTGGTGTTGCGCCTGTCGGTAAGCCTGGCCCTCGCGGTCCTGGCCAGCGCCGTTGTCGGCGTGGTGACGGGGCTGCTGACCCTGAGCTTTGGCAGCGCGATGCTGGAGCAGCTGTCCGCGGTGTTCGCCGATTTCGTGCGCGCGCTGCAGGAAGCCAACAATGCGGGCGACGTCGCGCTGGTGGCACCCGGCGTCACGCAGCTCGCCGGCATGGTGGGCGCCGCAAATGCGGCGCTGTGCGTATTGTGCCTGGTACTGGCGCGCTACTGGCAGGCGGCGCTGTACAACCCGGGCGGCTTCGCCGGCGAGTTTCGCGCCCTGCGCTACCCGACCGGCGTTACGGCTAGCCTGGTCGTTGCGGCCATGGCGCTGGCGAGCATGGGGCTGGTGTACCGGAGCTGGGCCGTGAGCCTGCTGATTCCGGTCAGTGTGGTCGGCTTTGCGCTGCTGCATGCGTGGGCGGGCGTCCGTGGGCGCGGCACGGTCTGGCTGTCGGCCATGTACGTCGCCTGGCTGCTGTTTGATGCAGCCAAGCTGGCGCTTGTGGTGCTCGCCGTCGTGGATGCCTGGGTCGATTTTCGTCGACGCTGGTCGGGCGGCGACAGGGACGATGACGGTTCGTCAGGGTAAGGACAACGAATGACCAGTGGTGGTGGTGCCCGGGGGCGCCGCCACTCCAATTTTCAGGGAGCGTGGCTCCCGGTATGTAGAGGATAGCAGGATGGAAGTCATTCTACTGGAGAACATCGGCAACCTGGGTGGCCTGGGTGACAAGGTGGACGTCAAGGCGGGCTACGGTCGGAATTTCCTGATCCCCAAGGGCAAGGCCGTGCCGGCCACCAGCGAGAACGTGGCCGCGTTTGAAGCGCGCCGGGCGGAACTCGAGCGGGCAGCGGCAGAGGCCCTGACGGCCGCTCAGAAGCGCGCCGAGGCGCTGCAGGCCCTGGGCAAGATCACGATTGAAGCCAATGCCGGTGAGGAGGGCAAGCTGTTCGGGTCCATCGGTACCCGCGACATCGCCGATGCCGTCACCGCGGCGGGCTGTGAGATCGACAAGTCCGAGGTCCGTCTGCCCGAAGGCGCGCTGCGCGAGACGGGTGACTACGAGGTTGCCATTCAGCTCCACGCCGAAGTCATGCTGGAGATCAGCCTGGCGGTCGTCCCCGAGTAAAAAAAGCGGCGTTTTGGGGGTGCCTCGACGGCATCCCGTCTTCAGCCGGACGCGGGTTTGCGCTAAGCTGGTCGGCCCTCTTTTTCTCTACTCAGGGCGCTCATGACTGATCAGGACGACGCTGATGCCGGGTTTGCATCCCCCCCGCCGGACGATCGCGACATCAGCCGGATCAAGATGCAGCCCCACTCCGTGGAGGCGGAACAGTCGGTCCTCGGCGGCCTGCTGCTATCGGCAGATGGCTGGGACGGGGTCGCAGAGGCCGTTACCGCCGAGGATTTCTACCGCCCCGACCATCGGCTGATATTCCGCCAGATCTCGCGCCTTGCCGAGGCCTCGGAGCCGGTGGATGTCATTACCGTCGCCGACAAGCTCCAGGCAAGCGGTGAGCTGGACCGGGCCGGCGGGCTTCCCTACCTGACCGAACTCGCCCAGAGCACCCCCAGCGCCTCGAATATACGCGCCTACGCACAGGTGGTGAGCGAGCGCGCGAACCTGCGCCGGTTGATTGCCGTTGCCCAGGAGATAGCAGAGAGTGGCTTCAACCCTGAGGGGCGCAGCGCCGAGGAACTGCTGGACGAGGCCGAGCGGCGCATCATGCAGATCGCCGAGCAGGGGCCGAAGGCCGGCGGGCCGCAGACACTCAAGCCACTTCTGCAGAGAGCCCTTGGTAGAATCGAGGAGCTGTTCCAGTCCGGTGACGATATTACCGGACTTAGCACCGGCTACCTCGATCTCGATGGCATGACCTCCGGCCTGCAGCCCTCCGACCTGGTGATCGTGGCGGGCCGTCCGTCGATGGGCAAGACCAGCTTTGCGATGAACCTGGTGGAGCACGCGACCATGAGCCAGGCAAAACCCGTGCTCGTCTTCAGCATGGAGATGCCCGCGGACCAGCTGGTCATCCGCATGCTGTCATCCATCGGCCGAATCAACCAGACGCGAATCCGCAACGGCAAGCTCGAGCAGGAGGACTGGCCCAAGCTGTCCACGGCGGTGGGCAAACTCAAGGATGCCAACCTGCTGATTGACGACACCCCGGCCCTGACCCCCACGGAACTGCGCAGCCGTGCCCGCCGCGTGGCCCGGGAGCACGGTGAGATCGGCATGATCATGGTTGACTACCTGCAGTTGATGCAGGTGGCGGGTTCCTCCGAGGGTCGCACCGCCGAGATCTCCGAGATCTCGCGCAATCTCAAGGCAATCGCCAAGGAGTTCAAGTGCCCGATGGTCGCGCTGTCGCAGCTCAACCGCTCCCTCGAGCAGCGGCCCAACAAGCGGCCGGTAAACTCCGACCTGCGGGAGTCCGGCGCCATCGAACAGGACGCCGATGTCATCATGTTCATCTACCGCGACGAGGTCTACAACGAGGAGACCGCGGAGAAGGGCGTGGCGGAAATCATCATCGGCAAGCAGCGCAACGGGCCTATCGGTACCTGCCGCCTGGCCTTTATCAATGAATTCACGCGCTTCGAGAATCTTGCCCGGGGTGCCCAGCAGGCCGGTTAGGACGAGTCTTCTGCCACTGGCGGGGCACCGCTGGAGCCCGCGAACGGATACTGCCATACTGAGACGCTAAGCCCTTTTCGGTTAGCGGCGGATATCCCGTGTTTCTTTCCCTTGCACAGAACGTCGGACTCATCCTCGCTGCGGCCCTGATGCAGCGCTTTATCCTCGATCGCTGGCCTGCATCGTCACGCCGCGGGCAGTTGATGTCGGGGCTTCTCTTTGGCGCCGCCGCGGTGATGGCCATGTCCCTGGCGTATACACTGCAATCCGGGATTTTCTTTGATGCGCGAACGGTCGTGCTCGCCACGGGGGCCCTTTTCGGTGGTGTTGTTGTTGCGCTGGTGTCTGCGCTGGTGGCGGTCTCCTATCGCCTTTTCTATCTCGGCGGTCCGGGCGCCTGGGTGGGTGTCGCCATTATCATCACTGCCGTAGCCGCGGGCTGCATTGCCCGCTATGCCTGCAACAGACGGGTTGTTGCGCTGCGTGACTGGCAGTTCCTCGCCCTGGGTCTTGTAGTCCACCTGCTCTGCCTGGCCTGGTTCGTCTTTCTGCCCCTTGACTACGTGAACGACGTCCTGCTCGGGCTGGCGCCGGTGTATGTTCCACTGCTGACCCTGGCCACCCTGGCCATGTCGGTCGTGCTGCGCGAGTTGAACGCCATGCGCAACTACGAGCAGTCGCTACTCGAGTCGCGGTCGCGCATCCGCTACCTGTTCGAGAACGCCGCCGTGGCGCTCTATGAAGAGGACTTCTCTGACCTTCTGGCGGCGCTGGAGGCCCTGCGGGCATCGGGAGTCGATGACATCCGGCGGTATCTCACCGAGTGGCCGGACGAGGTCGAGCGCCTGGCGGCGCTGATCCGTGTCATCCAGGTGAACCCGGCGGCGGTGGCGCTGTTTGCGGTGAACTCCCGCACCGAGCTGCTCGGCCCGATGAACCATCGCTTCACCGACGGGGCGAGGCGCATGTTTGTGGATGAGATGGCGGCGATCTGGCGCGGCGATAAATCCTTTCAGGCGGAGACCACCTTCATCCGCACGGACGGCTCGGCCGTGGACGCGATCATTGTCGTGCCCATTCCGCAGACGCGGGAGGCGGCGCAGCATGTGGCCGTCAGCCTGGTCGACATGACCGCAGTGCGCTTTAGTGAGCGCGAGCTGGAACAGCAGAAACGGCGTCTGGAGGAAGTCGTGGGCGGCACGGGTGCCGGCACCTGGGAGTGGAACATCGCCACCGGTGAGACTCTCTACAATGAGCGCTGGGCAGAGATTGTCGGCTACACACTGGAAGATCTTCAGCCAACAAGCCTCGAGACGTGGATTCGCCTGTGTCACCCCGAGGACCGGGAGCGGTCAAACCACCAGCTGTCACGGGTCTTTGCCCGGGAGGTCAGTGAGTACGAATGCGATGTCCGCCTGCGGCACCGAAGCGGTGCCTGGGTCTGGGTACTGGGCCGTGGTGTCGTGGTGGAGTGGGGTCCCGACGGCGAGCCACTGCGTATGTCCGGCGCGCATCTGGACATCACGGCGCGCAAGCAGGCGGAGCAGCATGCCGAACATCTGGCGACGCTGCGCGGCATGCTGTTGCGATGCCATGCCGGGCTGGTTGGTGCGGTGAACGAGAAGGCGCTGTTTGCCCGAACCACGGCGACACTTGTGGGCGAGCGCCATTATGCGCTTGCCTGGGTGGGCATCCCGCGAAACGATGCCCGACGTCATATTGATCCGGTCGCCGTGGCGGGCGAGGCGAAACGCTACATGGAGGGCTTTGAGGTGCTCTGGTCGCATGACCCGCTGGGCTGTGGGCCGGCGGGACAGGTGGTGCGAAGCGGTGAACCCCGGGTTGTGCGGGACCTTGCGTTGGAGGAGGCGTTCACGCCCTGGTCGGAGCGAGCCTCCCGCGAGGGGCTGCGCGGCATGATCGTGGTGCCCGTCGCCCGTGGAGACAACGAACCCCCGGGAATCCTGTGCCTGTACAGTCGATCTTCCGGGGCTTTCGACGATGAGGAGCAGGTACTGCTGACCCAGCTGGGAAGCTGCCTGTCGCTGGCCTGGCGAAGCCTGAGGCTGGAGCAGGAGCGCCCCCTTATGGCGTGCGATCCTGCGGCGACCGTCCACGAAACCTGACACTCTGCCTGCTGCAGCCGCGCCGCAGTGATGCTACAGCCCCGTCTCCCGACGCAGTTTCGCCATGGCCGCCTGCTGTTCCTTCGCTGGCAGCGGCCTGGGCGGGTCCCGCTCGATCGCCGGTGGCGCGGGGACCTCCAGCGTTTCTCCACGCATGACGCGGGCGCAGTAGCGCTGATAGTGCTCGCGAAAAACCGGCCATGTTTCCCGTTCGCTGCGGGTTGACAGGAAGTACCAGTCGCTGTCGGCGCCGGCCAGGTAGACAGCGGGGTGCGACCAGGGCTGCGCCCGCCTGGGCGACCGGGCATTGCAGGCTTCGCGGTAGGCATCTCCCGCCGGCGGCAGTTCACGGGCGGCGCTGCTGTCCTGGCAGCAGCGGTGCATGCGATGCAGTGTCGGCAGGTACTCGCTGGTCTCCAGGGCGTGGCGCGCGCCCAGGAGAATCTGTTCCACGGAATAGTCCGAGAGAGACTCCAGCCACAGTTTCTTGATCTGGCTCAGCTGCGTCGCGTCGGGAAAGGCGGCGTAGTACTGGTTGTGGTAGTTGAGGCGGAACAGTGCAAACACCTGGTTGATTGCCTCGATGCGTGCGTGCTGGTTGTCGTCTACCCGGCGCTTACTCTGCCCAGGAGGTGTCGCTGAGGTCCTGTTCGAGGCTGCGATCTCGCGTGCGACCTGTTCCACCAGCGTTCTGCTGTCCGTCATGGCCTGCACTCCTGTTGTTGAACTGATTCTGCCGTGCCCAGTGGTATTTTACATGCTGCAGGAACTTGGTGTTCCAGGAGGTGTGTAGCTGGTTGCTGTCGCGCCAGAACAGGATGAACTCCGGGACCAGCGTCATCGCGAAGGCCGGGTCGATATGGGACATGCGCAGAATATCGATCACGTCGTCGCTCGGCCGCCAGTCCTCGGGAATGCGCTGCGGCTCCGTGCTGTGGCGTACGCTGGAGGTGTATTTTGCCCACTGCAGTCGAATGTGCTGGATAAAGCGCGAGTTCATCCTCTTCTGGCGCGAACGCGGCAGCGCGCCGAAAGAGCTG
>JAWLGG010000450.1:0-3166 GCA_041685155.1 Chromatocurvus sp. | reverse complement strand
ACGCGCGAGAGCTGGAAGCGGCCCTGGCGCTCATGCGCAAGGCCGCGCAAAGCCCGGCGCTGGATGCGGGCAGCGGTCGTGGTCTGGTGGATATCGTCAGCCGCTACGCGCAGACCTTTCTGTTACTGCAACGCTATGACGAAGGCCTGCTGACCGAACCGCGCGCCCAGACCGGAGGCACGCTGCCCTCCTGGGAACAGGCACGGGCCGCGCTGGACGGGTTGAAATCCGACCTCATGGCACGCGGCGAAGCCACCGAGCTGTTCGCCCGCGACCGGGGTGATGGTCTGACCTCGCTGCTCGGCAATCTCGATCAGAGTGTGTTTGGTGAGCCCGCCTACCCCAGCGTCGAATCCAAGGCGGCGCACCTGCTCTATTTCGTGATCAAGAACCACCCGTTTTCCGATGGCAACAAACGCAGCGCCGCTTTCTTGTTCGTGGACTTCCTCCACCGCAACAGTCGCCTTCTGGATGGGTCCGGCGAGCCGGTGATCAACGATGTCGGCCTCGCGGCCTTGACCCTGCTGGTGGCCGAGTCCGACCCTGCCAACAAGGAGACCATGATCCGTCTGATCATGAATATGCTGGCTGGAGACCAAGGATGAACGAGGCCGGCCTCAATGAGGCAGACACCCGCGCCGAACTGATCGACCCGGCCCTGAAGGAGGCGGGCTGGGGCGTGGTGGAGGCCAGCCGGGTGCGGCGCGAGGTGATCACCCTCGGTCGGCTGCAGGGTGGCGGCAAGCGCGCCAGGCAGGACATTGCCGACTACGTACTAACCTATCGCGGCCAGAAGCTGGCAGTGATCGAGGCCAAGAAGCGCAGCCTGCCGGTGACCGAGGGGCTGGCCCAGACCAAGCGCTATGCCGAGCGCCTGCAGGCGCGATTCGCCTACTGCACCAACGGCGACGGCATCTACCGGGTGGACATGGCAACCGGCGTGGAGGGCCCTGTGGAGGCCTGGCCGTCGCCGGATGACCTTTGGGTGGAGACCTTCGGCGCGAGTGTTGGCGCGCAGGACACCTGGCGGGAGCGCTTCGGGGCCGTGCCGTTCGAGGACAAGGGCGGTTTCTGGCAGGCGCGCTACTACCAGCACAACGCCATCAATCAGGCGCTGGAGGCGGTTGCGGCGGGGCGGGACCGCATCCTGCTGACTCTGGCCACCGGGACCGGCAAGACGGCCATCGCCTTCCAGATTGCCTGGAAGCTGTTCCATGCGCGCTGGAGTCTGGCGGCGCGTGATGCCGGCACGCCGGGGCGGCAGCCGCGCATCCTGTTTCTGGCGGACCGCAACATCCTGGCCAATCAGGCCTTCAACGACTTTTCCGCCTTTCCCGAGGACGCGCTGGTGCGGATTGATCCGGAGGTGATCCGCAAGAAAGGTCGGGTACCGAAGAACGGCAACGTGTTCTTCACCATCTTCCAGACCTTCATGACCGGGCGCGATGCCGAGGGCAACGCGGCACCCAACTTCGGCGACTACCCGCCGGACTTCTTCGATTTCATCATCATCGACGAGTGCCACCGGGGCGGCGCCAACGACGAGAGCAACTGGCGCGGCATCCTGGAATATTTCCAGCCCGCCGTGCAGCTTGGCCTGACCGCCACGCCCAAGCGCACGCACAACGCCGACACCTACGCCTACTTCGGCGAGCCGGTCTACATCTACTCGCTGAAGGAAGGCATCAACGACGGCTTCCTGACCCCGTTCAAGGTGCGGCAAATCGCCACCACGCTGGATGACTACGTCTACACGGCGGATGACGAGATCATCGAGGGCGAGGTGGAGCAAGGGCGGCGCTACACCGAGGAGGACTTCAACCGCGTCATCGAGATCCAGGAGCGCGAGCGCTACCGCGTGAAGCTGTTCATGGAGCAGATCGACCCGCGCGAAAAGACGCTGGTGTTCTGCGCCACCCAGGACCACGCGCTGGCGGTGCGCGACCTGATCAACCAGCTCAAGACCAGCAAGGACCCGCACTACTGCGAGCGCGTCACCGCCAACGACGGCAAGGAGGGCGAGCGCTTCCTGAAGCTGTTCCAGGACAACGAGAAGACCATCCCGACCATCCTCACCACCTCGCAGAAGCTGTCCACCGGCGTGGATGCCAGGAACGTGCGGAACATCGTACTGATGCGGCCGGTGAACAGCATGATCGAGTTCAAGCAGATCATCGGTCGCGGCACGCGCCTGTACGACGGCAAGGACTACTTCACGATCCACGACTTCGTGAAGGCCTACGAACACTTCAACGATGCGGAGTGGGATGGGGAGCCCTTGCCGCCGGAACCCTGCGAGCAATGCGGCAACAGCCCTTGTAGTTGCACCACGGAGCCTCCGCAGCCCTGCGCTGTCTGCGGCGAGCGGCCTTGTGTTTGCGATAAGGAGCCACCGGAACCTTGCGAGGTCTGCGGCGAACGGCCCTGCATCTGCGAGAAACGCCGCAAGGTGAAGATCCGGCTGGGCGACGGCAAGGAACGCACCATCCAGCACATGACCGCCACCAGCTTCTGGGGGCCAGACGGCAAGCCCATCTCTGCCGCTGAATTCATCCAACGACTGTTCGGCGATCTACCAGAGCTCTTCCAGGACGAAGATGAGCTTCGCCGCCTGTGGAGCCGCCCGGATACCCGGAAGAGCCTGCTGGAGGGGTTGGAGGAGAAGGGCTACGGCACGCAACAGTTGGCCGAGGTCGGCAAGCTGATCGAGGCCGAAAACAGCGATCTTTACGATGTGCTGGCCTACATCGCCTTCAACTTGGCACCGGTAACCCGGGCCGAACGAGTCGATGCCCACAAGGAGCGCATCTTCCAGGGACACGACTACAGACAGCAGGAATTCCTGCGATTCGTGCTTGATCACTATGTCACTCAGGGCGTAAGCGAACTGGACACGGCGAAGCTCCCCCAGCTGATCGAATTGAAGTACCACAGTCTCGGTGATGCGGTTCAAGAGCTGGGGCCGGTGAGCAACATCCGAGAAGTGTTCGTGGACTTTCAGCAACATTTGTATTGAGTTGGGTTCACGAACATGAGCAAGGGCGAACGGTCAGGTCTCGTCTGATTGCATTCCGTTGCCCTCCATCGCCATCCCTCAGACCCACCCCCTCCCTGCCCGGTCATGGCGAGGCCCTGCAAGGGGCGGCTTCACTTACGGGGTCGGACC
>JAWLGG010000449.1:0-3172 GCA_041685155.1 Chromatocurvus sp. | reverse complement strand
CGAAGTGCTGCCTGTGCTCAACAAGATGGATCTGCCCCAGGCGGACCCGGACAAGGTGCGCCACGAGATCGAGGAAATTATCGGCATCGACGCCACGGATGCCTGCCTGGTCAGTGCCAAGTCGGGCATGGGCATCGATGATGTGCTGGAGCACCTGGTGGCGAAAGTGCCGCCGCCGGAGGGGGATCGTGATGCGCCGCTGCAGGCCCTGATTATTGATTCCTGGTTCGACAACTACCTGGGCGTGGTCTCCCTGGTGCGGGTCAAGCAGGGCACGCTGCGCAAGCGCGACAGGATCGTGACCAAGTCCACCGGCAAGCAGCATCAGGTGGACGGGGTGGGCATCTTCACGCCCAAGCGCACGGAGACGGGGTGCCTGCGTGCGGGCGAGGTGGGTTACGTGATCGCCGGCATCAAGGAGATCAACGGCGCCCCGGTGGGCGACACGCTGGTGCCGGCGCAGCACACGGACGTGCCGGCGCTGCCTGGCTTCAAGAAGGTGAGGCCGCAGGTCTACGCCGGCATCTTTACGGTGTCCACCGATGACTATGAGGATTTCCGCGACGCGCTGGCGAAGCTGACACTGAATGACGCGTCCCTGTTCTATGAGCCAGAAACTTCCGATGCCCTGGGCTTTGGCTTCCGCTGCGGATTCCTCGGCATGCTGCACATGGAGATCATCCAGGAGCGGCTGGAGCGGGAGTACGATCTCGACCTGATCACCACCGCGCCGTCGGTGATCTACGAGGTGGTCACCAAGACCGGTGAGGTAGTCAGCATCGACAATCCCTCGTCCCTTCCGGATGTCGGCGAGATCGAGGAAATGCGTGAACCCATCGCGCGCTGCAGCATCCTGGTACCCCAGGCCTACCTCGGCAACGTGATCACCCTGTGCGTGGAGAAACGCGGCGAGCAGATCGACATGCAGTTTCTCGGATCCCAGGTATCGCTCAACTATGACATTCCGCTGGCGGAGGTGGTGCTCGACTTCTTCGATCGCCTGAAGTCCGTCAGCCGGGGCTATGCCTCCCTTGAATACGGCTTTGATCGCTTCCAGCCGGCAAATCTCGCGCGCCTTGATGTGCTGATCAACGGCGAACGGGTGGACGCCCTGGCGGTGATCGTGCACCGCGACCACATCCAGCACCGCGGGCGCGTGCTGACCGAGAAAATGAAAGAGCTCATTCCCCGGCAGATGTTTGATGTGGCGATACAGGCCGCGGTGGGCGGCAAGATCGTGGCGCGGCAGACAGTCAAGGCATTGCGAAAGAACGTGACTGCAAAATGCTATGGCGGCGACGTGTCGCGCAAGCGCAAGCTGCTCGACAAGCAGAAGGCAGGCAAGAAGCGCATGAAGCAGGTTGGCCGCGTTGAAATTCCCCAGTCGGCGTTCCTCGCCGTCTTGCAGGTAGACTGATAGGGACGGACCCCGATGACCATAGACTTTCCCCTGATTCTGGTGCTGGCGGTGTTCTTTACCGGCGGCGTATGGCTTGTCGACGCCGTGCTGCTGGCACCGGCCCGACGCCGGCGCGCCGGCGATGCCGAGGCCGAGGCCGCCGAGCCGGTGCTGGTGGAATACTCCAAGTCGTTTTTCCCGGTGCTGTTCGTCGTTTTCGTGCTGCGTTCCTTTATCGTCGAGCCGTTCCAGATTCCGTCCTCGTCCATGGTGCCGACGCTGGAGGTGGGCGACTACATCCTGGTCAACAAGTTCACCTACGGGCTGCGGCTGCCGGTGGTGCGCACCAAAGTGCTGGAGATGAACGAGCCCGAACGTGGGGATGTGATGGTGTTCTTTCCCCCGCACATGAACAAGACGTACTATATAAAGCGGGTGATCGGCCTCCCGGGGGACACGGTGACCCACCGCAACCGGCGACTCTATGTCAACGGTGAGCTGGTTCCGACCGAGGAGCTTGCGGTGATTCCGGATGGACGTTCACGCTACAGGGTGAGCCGTGCGGAGTTTGGCGGGGAGGGCCATCTGCTACAGGAAGACATAGCGCGGCCGGCGCGGGATTTCTCCGTTGTGGTGCGTCCGGGGCACTATTTCATGATGGGCGACAACCGCGACAACAGCAGCGACAGTCGCGTGTGGGGGCAGGTGGCCGAGAAGGATATTGTAGGCAGGGCGTTTGCGGTCTGGATGCACTGGGATTCGCTGTTCAGCATCCCCAGTTTCAGCCGCGTGGGCCGCATTCAATAGAGATTGTTTGAGGGGATGGCGACTATGAAGTTACGGGGTTCTCAACGCGGCATGTCTCTGCCGGGCATTCTGGTCATCGCGCTGATGGTGGGCTTTTTTGTGACGGCTGCCATACGCATCGCGCCTTCATACATCGAGTATCTCACGGTAAAGGAAGTGGTCGAGCGCGTCGCCACCGAATTCAACGTCGAGGAGGACACCATCGCCGACGTGCGTCGCAAGCTGGCGACTATCCTCAATACCAACCAGGTCTACGATATCGACTACAAGGATATCGAGGTCTACCGCGAGGATGGCAGGACGTGGATTGACGCCCGCTACGAGGTGCGCGTGCCAATGGTCTGGCGGATCGACGCCGTGGTCAAGTTCGACGACCTGCTGTACGAGGCGGGACGCGCCGTGTCCGAATGAACGCCACCGCAAAGCTGCCGGCTCTCGAGCGCACAATCGATTACACTTTTTCAGAGCGCTCGCTTATCTCACAGGCCCTGTCGCACCGCAGCGTGGGGCGTCACAACAATGAGCGTCTTGAGTTCCTGGGCGACTCCATTCTCAATCACCTGGTCGCCGAACACCTGTACAGCGCCTTCCCGCGCGCCCGAGAGGGCACGCTCAGCCGCATGCGCGCGGAGCTGGTCAAGGGCGAGACCCTGGCGGCGGTTTCGCGGGAGCTGGGGCTGGGGGACTACCTTGCGCTGGGCCCCGGGGAGCTGAAGAGCGGCGGTCACCGCCGCGATTCCATTCTGGCGGATGCCCTGGAGGCACTCACCGGCGCTATCCTGGTTGACGGTGGAATTGACGCCTGTCGCCGTTTCGTCCTTCAGGTGCTCGGTGACCGCCTGCAGGCACTGCAGGATGTCGATCTCGACAAGGACCCGAAGACGCGCCTGCAGGAGTACCTGCAGGGCCGGGGGCAGCCGCTGCCCAGCTACGAGCTTGAGGCCGCGGAGGGCAGCGAACATGCCC
>JAWLGG010000448.1:0-3177 GCA_041685155.1 Chromatocurvus sp. | reverse complement strand
GTCCGCGATACCGGTAACAAAGTGCCCGTCCAGGATAAATGAGGTCATCGTGCATCGCTCCATCAGTTCCAGACGGAGGATAGCAGGTCGCGTGCTCTCAGATGATTATAAACCGGCATCAAGCGACGGTACGCCTGCGGGGGACGCAATCGGTATACTGCCGCAACAGCCGACCGGAATATCGGCGGCAAAGGGTTTGGCGTGAACGTGCTGCCTACGTATGCCGCCCGAGCAAGGCGCCGTCACCGAGCAGATACCGGACAACATCAACTGCATCGATCACCAGCGCGACGCCCGCGATTACGAGATAGAGCGCGAGGTACTTTCCGAAGACGGAGGCCAGCCCCACGGTTCGGATGCGCATGGCGATCCACACCCAGGCCGGGGTCCAGAACACAAGATGGGCGACACCAAGCAGGCGCACATAACCGATCTGGCCGTAGAGCCAGTTCATGAATACAGCGGCGAGCAGAAAACTCGCGAGAATGGCAAGGGGCTCGTAGCGAATGAACCAGCGGTTCTCGCTGCGTCCGGCGACAAAGACTATCGCGATCAGATGGCTGACCACCATCGCCATCACCCAGGCATGTAGCCAGGCAGGTTCGGTTGCGAGCGCGTCGCCAAGACTAGCCGGTGTATTCTGTTCCACGTTCATGCCTCCCGTTCCCCATGTCGGCCTGTTCAGGCCAAGCTCCCGTCAAGCCGTCAGCTTATCGTGTATCAAGTATCAGAAACACGTGGCTTCGCTGCAGAATGGAGGCCATGCGATTGAGCGCCTTAATGCCTTTCCTGGTCGGCGTAAGGCATCAGGTCGACACAGTTTCTACGGCGGCACCCATGAGAAAGAACTGCCTTCCTGCAGCAAAGCTACACCGCTGTCTGTACGCTGCCGCATTGAGGACCCTAGCCTTATATAAGTAGCATGAACAGACGACGCGCCCTGTCTTCAAGTTTATGCATTTTAACCATCCGGTGAATGGGACCTGATGGTTCCCGACACAGTGAAGGAGTCACTCTGATGGACCACCTGCGTCACTACGAGAATGTTGGCCATGTGCTGGAAGTGCTTTCAGAAATGCACCTGGATATTGCCGAGGTGATAAGCGAGCTTGCTGCAAAGGCCGGCAACGAGCGCCAGGCATTGATTCTCGAGTACCTCGCTGATCACCAGTCCGAGCGCGGAACAGCACTCGCCGAGTATCACCGGGACGCCAACACCACATTGCTCGAGGAGTGGCTGCAGATACCCTTTCCCGAGGATCCGCTCGACCTTCTGGCATCGCTTCGCGCCTTCGCGCCAACCGAGGTTCCTATTGAAGACCTGATTGCCGAAATCGATGACTTCATGGATCTTCTGTTGCCTCACCTCAGGGATCGGTCAGAAGCACAGGGCGTCAAGGCCTTATTCCAGAATCTGCTGGAGCTGGAAACCGCCGAACGGCTCTCACGCTCACGGGCCATGGGTTCGTTTTCGCAAATTTAGGGGCCCGTCCGGTGCCATCGGGCCATGTTGTAATGGCGTTGCACCGGAAGTTAAACCAGTGTTGACGCTCGGGGGTTTTCCAACAACGGTAAACACCCTTCGTTCGACGCTTCACCGACGGGCTGCTAACCTCAGAGTGGTTGGACACGATTTTGCCGACGGGCATCTGTTCTGTTCTTCAGATTCGTGCCGGACGACGGACAAAGGAGACACAAGGTGATGAAACGCTTGGCCGCCGGTACCGTTGCGCTCCTTGTCCTGTTGCTGATTGCGATGCTGATCCTGGCGTGGGAGAGCTCGATCGCGCAGCAGGACGCACCGGCAGAGGATGCCTTCAGCCAGCAGCAGATCGACAGGGGGGAAGTGATCGCCGGCCTCGGCAACTGCCAGAGCTGTCATACAGTCGACCCCGGGCGTCCCTATGCCGGCGGCCGCGCTTTCCCTACCCCGTTCGGCACGCTCTACGCCACCAATATCACCCCCCACCCCGAGAGCGGCATTGGCCGCTGGTCCGAGGCGGCGTTTATCCGCGCCATGCGCGAGGGTGTGGCCCGCGACGGGTCCCACCTGTTTCCGGCCTTTCCCTATACCCATTTCACCAGGGTCAGGGATGAGGACCTGCAGGCGCTGTATGCCTACACCATGACCCGCGAGCCGGTGGACGCCCGGGCACCGGAGAACGACCTGACCTTTCCCTTCAATATTCGCCTGCTGCAGGCGGGCTGGAAACTGCTGTTCTTCGAGCCCGGCACATGGCAGCCAGATGCGGACAAAAGCGACGCCTGGAACCGCGGTGAATACCTCGCCGAGGGGCTGGCACACTGTTCCGCCTGCCATACGCCGCGCAACAGCTTTGGCGCCGAAAACAAGGATCAGGACTACAATGGGGCCCTGGTGAACAACTGGTATGCCCCTGCCCTGTCCGCCGGGCATCCCGCGCCGGTGGACTGGACGGAGCGCGAGCTCTATAACTACTTGCGCGAAGGCGCCTCGACCTACCACGGCGTTGCCCTCGGCTCGATGGCAGATGTGGTTCACCAGGGGCTTGCCATCGCGGACGATAGCGATATTCGAGCGCTGGCCGTCTATTTCAGCGACATCAGCGGCGCCACGAAGCAGGATCAGACGGCCGCCCAGGCGAGCAGCCGCATTGCCAGTACGCAGCGCGAACGCATGGCGGTGCGCCGCAACAATACGGGTGAGCTGAACCGCGGCGAGCAGTTGTTCAGCAACGGCTGCGCCGCCTGCCATTACAACAGCGCGGATGATCCCAGTGTCCTGCGCCCGGAATTGAGCCTGAACAGCGCGTTGAACGCCGAAAACCCGGTCAACCTGATCCGCGCCACCCTTGAGGGAGTGGGTAACAAGAGCGGGATTCAGGGCGTGCTCATGCCGGAATTTGCCTCCTGGAGTAATGCCGATCTGGCCGCGCTGTTCCGTTTCCTGCGCGCCACCCATACCGATCGCCCGGCCTGGGAGGATCTCGAACAGCGTATTGAGCGCCAGCGTTCTGGCGCCATCACGAGCACGGAGTAAGGTCATGCCCACATCCCTTAAACTCAATGGTCGGCCCGTCACCCTGCAGGCGGCGGACGACACGCCGCTGTTGTGGGCCATTCGCGAGGACGCCGGCCTGACCGGCACCAAGTACGGCTGCGGTATCGGCCTGTGCGGGTCCTGCACCGTGCTCGTCA
>JAWLGG010000447.1:0-3177 GCA_041685155.1 Chromatocurvus sp. | reverse complement strand
GTGCCCGGCGTGGTCGCGGCGAGCGGACCGTATTCGGGCGGATAGAGCATGCCCTCGTCGCGAAAGAATTCGGGTGTCGCGCCGCTGGGGGCAACGCCGAGGGCATTGATGCCGAGCACTTCCCCGGTGTCCGGGTTGTATATCAGCGCCTGGGTTTCGCCGCCCCAGCTGAGTACGTCCCACATGGTCGACGTCACTGCGAGCATGGCCGCGGCCGCGTCGACGGCATTGCCGCCGCGCTGGAAGGTCATCGCGCCAGCGCTGGCGCCCTGGGGCTTGCCGGTAATGGCCATCCATTGCTTGCCCAGCAGCACCGGTCGCCCGGTATCCTGGGCATTGCCCGCGCCGCTGATCAGCAGGCAGCAGGCGGTGAAGGCAAGCGTGAGGAGTTTGCCGCGTGGTCGCGCAGGTGGTTCGCTATGCATCATGTTCCCCTTGTAGAGACAGCGGAAGGTCAGGGCCTCTCGGGGCCGTTGACCGCTCGGGCCAGTGATGAATGGTAGCAGATGGTTACAGGCCGGCTGGGGCGTCGGCCAGTTCCTGATCGAGTTGTCTTGCAGAGGAGGCGCGCGGGCGGGAGAAACGGGACAGTCCGAGATACACGACGGGCGCCAGGTAGAGCGTGAACAGGGCCGTGACGCCCAGGCCGCCCACCACGACCCAGCCCACCGACATGCGGGCTTCCGCCCCGGGGCCGAAGGCAAAGACCAGCGGCAGTGCACCGAGGACGGTCGATACCAGGGTCATGGCAATCGGGCGGAAGCGCACGCTGGCCGCCCGGGATACCGCTTCGATCACCTCCAGGCCCTGGTCGCGTAGCTGGTCGGCAAACTCGACCAGCAGAATGCCGTTCTTGGCGATCAGGCCGATCAGCATGACCAGGCCGACCTGTGAATAGATGTTCAGCGATGTCCCCGTCACGAACAGCGAAAAGACGGCGGCGGCCAGCCCGAATGGCACCACGGTCATGATGACCGCCGCACTGGTCAGGCTCTCGAACTGGGCCACCAGCACGAGGAAGACAATCAGCAGGGCAAAGGCGTAGGTGATCAGGGTGTCGCGCCGCGCCTCATCCAGTGCCGCGGCCTCGCCCTGGGTAATGAGTTCGATACCGGGGGGCAGGATTTCCTCCGCCAGCATGCGCATCTCGTCCACCGCCGCCTGCAGGACGACGTCCTGGCGTATATCCACGTCGATCTCGATGGCGCGCCGCTGCGACTGCCGGTCAAGCTGGCTGGCGACACCTTCCTCGACAAGGGTGACCACGCTCGAGAGGGGAATCAGCGATCCGTTGCCCGCGCGCACGTAGAGGTTGGCAAGGTCGTTGGGAGCGGTGATCGCACCGGCGCCGGATTCCAGCATGATGGGCACCGACTGGTCGTCCACACTGAGGTCTATCACGTCCAGTCCATCGACCATGGCCCTGAGTGTCTGGGCGATTGCGTCCAGCGGAATATCGAGATCGCTGGCGCGGCGCCGGTCGATGCGCACGGAAAGCTGTGGCTGGGTTGTCTGGTAGCCGATACGCGGCGAACTGACGCTGGTTGCCCGGTCGCGTATCGCCGCTGCGTAGTCCTTCGCCGCCTCGTGTATCGCATCGTAGTTGTTGCCGACCAGGGCGACCTCCAGCCCCCCGGAGGCGCCACGCAGGTTCAGGCTGTTGCCGCTGAAAATCCGTGCGCCGCCCGGCAGGTCGTCGAGTATGGGTGCGATCTCCGCGGCTATCTCCTGCTGGCTGCGCTCGCGGGCATCCCAGGGCACGAGGGTGGCATTGATCAGTACGATGTTCGGGTCATAGCGCCCGATCACGGTATACAGGGATTCGATCTCTCCCTTGTCGAGGACAGGCAGCAACACCGCTTCGAGGCGATTGGCCTGGCGTTCCGTGAAGGGCAGGCCGACGCCATCCGGGCCGCGGGCAAACAGGTACAGCTGGCCGCGATCCTCGGTGGGCAGGAGTTCCTGCTCGAGCTGCGTGTACAGTGTCCCGGCAGCGCCGGCGACGAGCAGGCACACGACAAAGGCGACAACCGGGCGGTCGAGAACGCCGGCAAGCGACCGCTCATAGCCCCGCTGCAGGCTGTTGCCGACGCGTCCGAGGCGGGCATCAAAGGAGGAGAGCTTTTCGTCCTGCTTGCGGCCCAGCCGGGCCATTGCCGCGGGTACCAGTGACAGGGCGACAAAGGAGGAAATGGCCACCGAGACTGCGAGGACAAAACCGAACTCCCGGAACAGCCGTCCCGCCGTGCCGGGCAGGAAGGCGATGGGCACGAAAACCGCGACCAGCACTGCGGTTGTGGCGATCACGGCGAAGAAGACCTGACGCGTTCCGATCACGGCGGCGGCGCTGTTGCCGAGGCCCTGGCGCTGGCGACGCTGGATATTCTCCAGCACGACGATGGCATCGTCGACGATCAGGCCCGTTGCCAGCACGAGGGCGAGCAGGGTCAGGATATTGATGGAGAAGCCGAGCATCCAGACGCAGGCAATGGTCCCGAGCAGCGAGACCGGTATGGCCACCGCCGGAACCAGCGTGAGGCGCATCGAGCCGGTAAAGACCCGGATCGTCGCGATCACCACAAGGATTGCCAGCAGAAGGCTGATCAGGACCTCTTTCACGGCACCGCGGATGAAAATGGCGTTGTCCGATATCTTGACCAGCTCGAGATCACCAAAACGCTCGTTGATCCTGGCGATGGCGCGGTCGACACCCTCGGCGATCTCGATGGTGTTTGATCCGGCCTGGCGCACCACGCTGAGCCCGATCACCCGCTGCCCGTCCAGGCGAACGAAGGACTCGGCGTCCGCCGGTGCGAAACTGACGCTCGCCACATCGCCGATACGCACATTGCCGGTGAGGACGATGTCCTCGATTTCGGATTCCGTCACCGCCGAGGCATCGGCGCGCACCAGCAGCTGCTGGTCACCGGTGCGGAAACTGCCCGCAGGCACGTCCAGCGGCACATTGCGCAGCACTTCGGCGACGTCGGTGACGGCGAGTCCATAGCTGGTAAGTCGCAGCGGATCCACGTTGATGCGCAGCACACGCTGGCGGGTGCCGAACAGGGGGACATCGGCAACCCCCGGCAGGGAAATGAAAGCGGGCACGATGTCCTGCTCGACAATCCGCGTCAGGGCTTCCTCGCTATAGCGATTGCTGAGCACCGCGATGCGGAC
>JAWLGG010000446.1:0-3179 GCA_041685155.1 Chromatocurvus sp. | reverse complement strand
CGTGTCGGCCATGCGCCCGACGATGCCGTCGATCCAGGCGACCAGCAGTGACGCCGCATCCCGCGGTCCCGAGCCGTCGTCCAGGCGCTCGAGGAGTTCCGTGGTCGACAGCAGCGTCCGGCGTCGCGTGCTGATGACTTTCTTCCCGTTGCACCACAGGCGCAGCGAAACCATGTCCTCGGGATCGGACCCGGGATTCAGGTTGACACCGCGCAGGGCCATGAGCAGGTTGTCGCCCCGGGTAACCGTACGCGGCCGGGTCTCGTCCATCAGCAGGCCGTTCACCGCCACATCGATCAGGCCGCTGTCCTGCTCCAGCCAGCAGCGGGTGGACGCCGCCTCGTAGTTGAAATGCAGCCACAGGCAGCCCTGCGCCGGCTCCCAGTCCGCCACCTCCTGCCAGTCCAGCGCCCGCGCGCCCCCGGCACCATCCAGCAGCAGCGCGTGGATCAGGCCGTCTGGCCGCTCCCCGGTTGAATGCTCCATCGCCTGCACTCCCTGCAACAATGCGTGACGGACAGTGTACCGCCCTATGCGCCGGGGTAGTGCTCTTTAAAAGAGTAGTTGCTGCTGTCGGGCGCGCCCCGTGGCACAATCATGGACCACGGCATGTACCCCATAATCCCGATACGGTTTGATCCCATGCGCACAACCCTGGTGGTCGTCGACGACGACGCCCTCATCAATCCGGACAGCTCCCTCGACTGGATCAGCTTTGCGCAGTACCTGTCTGACTATCCCAAGGCGGATGAGCCACGCACACGCGTCATCAACCTCTGCGACACGGCGCGCTACCTGAGCCGCGGCTACTACTGTTCGCTGCTGGCGGAGGCGCGGCGCCACAGCGTGCTCCCCAGCGTCAGCTGCATCAACGATCTGCGCGAGCGCAACGACCCGGCAGCGGGCGAGGCCTTCCCGCTGACCGTGCCCTTCAATGCCGAGGCCTCGGTGCTGCGCGCGCTGCGCAGTCGCGACGCCAGCGAGACCCTGCTCTACTTCGGCACCTGTGAACAGCCGCACTGGCAGAAACTCGGCCGCCAGGTCTTCCAGCGCTTTCCCGCCCCCATCCTGCGCGTCACCCTGCCCAGCGAACAGACACCCGGCAAGATCCAGGTACAGCGCGTGGGCTACGCCCAGCTGGGCAGCGACCAGCGACAGGAATTCCTCGCGGCCCTGGAGCAGTTCACCCGCGGGCTGTGGCGCAACTACGCGGACAGCAAGCGCCTGCGCTGGGACATGGCCATACTCGTCAATCCCGACGAGCCGAGCCCGCCGAGCGACGCCGGCGCCATAAAGCGTTTTATCCGCGCCGCCGCCGACGTCGGCATTCGCGCGGAGACCCTGACCGCGGCGCAGGGCGACCAGATACTCCAGTACGACGCCCTGTTTCTGCGCGAGACCACGGCTATAGACCACCACACCTATCGCCTGGCGCGAACGGCGGAGCGCGAGGGACTGATCGTGATCGATGACCCGCAGTCCATCCTGCGCTGCTGCAACAAGATCTACCTGCACGATGCCTTTTCCTACAAGGGCGTGCCGGCCCTGCCGACACTGGTGGTGGGCAGCTCCAGCGCGGCCGATCTCGACCGCATCGAGCAGGCCTTCGGCTACCCGGTGGTGCTGAAGCTGCCGGAGGGCTCCTTCTCGCGCGGCGTGTTCCGCATTCACAGCCGCGAGGAGCTGCGCGAGCAGCTCGACAACCTGCTGGCCGAGACTACGCTGGCGCTCGCCCAGGCCTACTGCTTCACCGAATACGACTGGCGTATCGGCGTACTCGCCGGCAAGGCTATCTACGCCTGCCGCTATCACATGGCGCGCAACCACTGGCAGATCTACAACCACGCGAACAAGGGCAAGACCTCGGGGGGCTTCGATACGCTGCCCACCTTCGAGGCGCCACAGAAAGTCATCCGCGCCGCGGTCAAGGCGGCGGGCGTGGTCGGCGACGGTCTGTATGGCGTGGATATCAAGGAAAAGGACGGCCAGGTCTTTGTGATCGAGGTCAACGACAACCCCAGCATCGAGCGCGGCGTGGAGGACCAGTACCTCGGCAATGAGCTCTACCAGCTGGTCATGAGCGAGTTCGCGCGCCGCCTGGAACAGCGCGGCCGCCGCTGAAGGGCCCTTATGCACACCCACGACCGCGATGTACTGGCCTTTGCCCTGGCTGCCTGTGACCGGCCGCCACGGGCGTGGCTGGTGACCATCATCGCCACCAGCGGCTCCTCGCCGCGTCCGGCGGGCGCCATGCTCGCCTGCAGCGCGGAGGGTCGCCAGGCCGGTTCGGTGTCCGGCGGCTGCGTCGAGGAAGACCTGATTGCGCGTCTGCACGAGGGCGAGTTCGACGGGCAGCGCGTGACAAGGATCGAATATGGCGTCAGCGCGGAGGAGAATGCCCGCCTCGGCCTGCCCTGCGGCGGCCATCTCGACCTGATCGTGCAGGCCCTGGACGCCGGGGACAGCGACTGGCTGCGCGCCGTGCTGGACGCAATAGACGGGCGCCGCTGCATCCAGCGTCGGGTGAATCTTGCGCATGGCGCCACCGAGCTGCTGCCGCTGGAGCAGTTTGCCGACCTCCAGGTGGATGCGGACCAGCTCGAGCAGAGCTTCGGGCCGCGCTACCGCATGCTGCTGGTGGGCGCGGGCCAGCTGGCGGCCTCCCTGGCGGAGCTGGCGCTGGCCATGGACTACGAGGTGCTGGTCACTGACCCCAGGCCGGAGGCGCTGGCGCAGTGGTCCGGCCCTGAGGTACCGCGCCTGCCGGGCATGCCGGATGACGTGGTGCGCGCGCAGGCCGCCGACCGCTTTTCCGTGGTCATCACGCTGACCCATGACCCGCGCATTGACGACATGGCGCTGATGGAGGCGCTGGAGAGCGAGGCCTGGTACGTGGGAGCGCTGGGCTCAAGGCGCACCACGGCGCAGCGCCTGCAGAGACTGCAGGCGCTGGATATCCCCAGCGACAGGATTGATCGCCTGCAGGCACCGGTGGGCCTGGATATCGGCAGCAAGACACCGCTGGAGATCGCGGTCGCCATCATGGCGCAGCTGGTGCAGCTGCGCCGGCGGCCTGCGTCGACGAGCGCCAGCCTCAGGCGCTGAGCTGATCGCCGATGGGCAGTTCCCGGATGCGCCTGCCGGTGGCGGCGAAAATGGCGTTGCACAGCGCCGGCGCG
>JAWLGG010000445.1:0-3184 GCA_041685155.1 Chromatocurvus sp. | reverse complement strand
TGGGGTCAGGTCCGGGACCAGGTCCGGGACCTGACCCCATCACCCATCACCCATCACCCATCACCCCAGCACAAACGGCATCCGCCGCAAACGCACCCCCTTCGCCGCAAACACCGCGTTCCCGACCGCCGGTGCAATCGGCGGTGTCCCCGGTTCACCGACACCACTCGGCGGCGATTCGCGCGGGACAATGTGCACGTCAATCTGCGGTGTCTCATCCATGCGCAGCAGGGGATAATCGTGGAAGTTTGACTCCGCGATGCCGCCGTCGGTCAGAGTCACGCGACTCTTCAGGGCCGCGGTCAGGCCGAAGATAATCCCGCCTTCCATCTGCGCGCGCACGATATCGGGGTTCACCGCCAGGCCGCAGTCCACGGCGCAGACCACCCGGTGCACGCGTATGTTGCCATCGGTCACGGACACCTCCGCCACCTCGGCGACCAGGCTGTCGAAGGATTCGTGCACCGCCACACCCTGGAAGCGGCCCGCCGGCGGATTGCCCCAGTCCGCTTTCTCTGCCGCCAGGCGCAGCACCGCCAGGTGGCGCGGATGATCGGTCAGGCGCTTTTCCCGGAAAGCCACGGGGTCCTCGCCGAGGGCGTGGGCGACCTCGTCGACGAAACTCTCGACGACAAAGGCGTTCTGGGAGTGGCCCACCGAGCGCCAGAAACCAACGGGCACGCCGGGATCGTGTACTTTTGATGCCACTCGGATGCTGTCGATGGCGTAGGGCAGGTCCTTTGCGCCCTCGGTCAGGGTCGGATCGCGCGAGCTGACGAATCCCCCGCCGGCGCTGCCGATGGCGTTGGAGAATCCGCCCGGCACCCAGCCGGGCAGCAGCGCCCCCACGAAATCGCCCAGCATCGGGCCGACGATGCTCGGCCCGACGAGCCGGTGCTCCCAGCCGCTGAGCTGTCCTTCCGCTGTCACCGTGGCGCGCAGGCGGTTGCAGGTGGCGGGGCGGTAGTAGTCATGGCGCATGTCGTCCTCGCGCGACCAGACCACTTTCACCGGGCGCCCGGCGCGGCGTGACACCTCGACCGCCTCCAGCGCAAAGTCCGGCATCGCCCGTCGACCGAAGCCACCGCCGAGCAGCGCGCAGTGCACGCGAACGCGATCCCGGGACAGGCCGGTGAGTTCCGCCACGGCGGCCTGCAGCATGTCTGGCGCCTGGGTGGGGGCCCAGATATCGCAGTCATCCTCGCGCGCCCAGGCGGTGCAGTTCATGGGCTCCATGGTGGCGTGGGCGAGATGCGGGATCACGTACTCGGCCTCGATGACCCTGTCTGCCGTCTGCAGGGCGTTCTCGATGTCGCCCTCATCTCGCGCGTGGCGCAGATCGCTGTCGATCAGCAGCTGGCGCTGTGTCTCCTCAAGACCCGCACTGTCGAGACCGGCGAGGGGCCCAGGGGACCAGCTCGCCGTGATCGCGCCGGCGGCCTGCCGCGCGGGCCAGTACCCCTCGGCGAGGATCGCGACACCGGTGCTGATCGCAAAGACATCGATGACACCGGGCATCGCGCGGGCCTCCCGGGCGTCGTGGGACTGCAGCGTGGCGCCAAAGCGCGGGCTGCGCAGCACCACCGCGGTCGCAAGATCGGGAATGGCGTGCTGTCCCATGCCGACGTCGAGCCCGAAGACCGCGGTGCCCAGACTCTTGATCACGCGATCGTTGCGCGGCAGGGACTGGCCGATCCATCGATACTCGTCGGCGGACTTCATGGGCGGGTCGTCCGGCATGCGCTGGCGAGCCGCCGCCGAGGCCAGGTCGCCATAGCTGGCGCTGCGGCCCGAGTCGGCGTGAGTGATGCGACCGTCGCTCACCGAGATTGCATCAGCCGCCACCGACCATTCTTCCGCGGCGGCCTGGCGCAGCATTTCCCGTGCCGCCGCACCGCTGCGGCGAACCGGCTCCCAGCGTTTTGCCATGCTCGTGCTGCCACCGGTCACCTGCAGCGGGTCGCGGAACTGCGGGTCGACGGTGGCAAGGTGTACGTGTATGCGCGCGGGGTCCAGGTCCAGCTCTTCGCCAACCAGGGTTGGCAGGGAAGTAATCACACCCTGTCCCATTTCCGCCTTGTCGAGCTGGAAGATTACGCGGTCGTCCGGCGTGATCAGCAGCCAGGCATCCGGTGCCAGGCCCTCGACATCGTCCCTGGCGCTCGATCCGTCGCAGCCGGACAGGGGGATGCCCAGCGCCAGGCCGCCGCCCGCAAGCGCCGATGCCTTGAGAAAGGTGCGCCTGTTCAGGCCCTCGGCTGCGCTGTTTTCGCTCATGTGGACAGTCCCCCGTGCGGTGCGATGTCAATGGCGGGATCCCAGGTCTGGGCAATGCTGGTACCGCTACTGCGCAGCTCCGCCGCCCGGTGAATCGCGGCGCGTATGCGGGGGTAGGTGCCGCAGCGGCACAGGTTGCCGCTCATGGCCGCGTCGATGTCATCGTCCGATGGTGTGGCGTTGCCATCCAGCAGCGCCGCCGCTGTCATGATCTGGCCGGACTGGCAGTAGCCGCACTGGGCGACGCTCCCCTCGATCCAGGCCTGCTGTATCGGGTGCAACGATGCGGCTTCCGCTCCACTCGCGAGGCCTTCGATGGTGGTGATACTGCGCCCGGCGACGGCGCTGATCGGCGTTACACAGCTGCGCGCGGGTTTGCCGTCCAGGTGCACCGTGCAGGCGCCGCACAGCCCCTGGCCACAACCGAACTTGGTGCCGGGCAGCCCCAGGCCGTCGCGTAGCGCCCACAGCAGGGGCGTGTCGCCGGGGAGATCCAGCTCGTGATTCGTACCGTTAACGCTGAGTTGTGGCATGTCTGAACTCCGTATACGTCGCCATCTCCCTTTTGGGGTCAGGTCCGGGACCCGGTCCCGGACCTGGTCCCGGACCTGACCCCAGGAGGAGGAAAACCCTCATTCCGGTGGAAATGCCGCCAGTACATGTGCCGCGGCGGCGTCATACTTGTCCTGGTCCCGGTCGAACTGCCCCTTCAGGCGCGAGCTGGTAACGCTGCGCCACACCGATTTGCCCAGTGCCGGGTCGATCAGGTCCACGACAAATGTGCCCAGAGTGTAGTCGCGGACGGAGACCTCGGTGCGGGTGGGCATGCAGGACCAGCAGCTGTAGCGGCTGTACCGGTTGTAGGGGTGGAATCCGGGAGCGTATAAAGCGCCCGTGATAACCGGCG
>JAWLGG010000444.1:0-3204 GCA_041685155.1 Chromatocurvus sp. | reverse complement strand
CGGCACGCTGTACTGCAATGACGGCGACTGGGTCGAGAACTGCTCGGCGCTGATCGAGGACAGCGCCGGGGAGCTGCACCTGGTTCGCGCACTGGCGCCCGCCGGCGAGGCCGGCGAGCTGCTTATCGCCCGGGCGTAGCCGGACCTTCGCCAGCACGCTGCGACAGGCGGTAGAGGAACAGCGCCGCGCGCCGGGACTGGCTGGCCAGGGTCTCCAGGTCCGCAGCCTCTTCCACCGTGTGGCCCCCGCTGCCCATCATGCCGATGCCATCCAGCGCTGCCCTGACGTGGGGCGCCGCAAACGAGACATCGGCAGCGCCCGCACGACGCGGATCCACCGCAGTGACCTCGCCCAGGCCCAGCGCCTCGCTGGCCTCGCTGTACAGCGCCAGCAGTTCCCGGTTGGCGTCGGTAGGCGGCATGGGCGGATAGCCGGCATCGAACAGAAGTTCCGCACCGGTGCCGGTCAGGTTGTCATCGACGATATCGCGCATCACCACAAGGGCCGCGTCGAGCTGCTGCGGTGACAGCGCGCGGATGCCGCCGGTGGCCACGCCGCTCTGCGCAATGACGTTGCCCTTGCCGAAGACCTCCCCGCGGGTGTTCGGCGCGTCGTGCCGGATGTCCGTACCGGCCATCAGCAGCCCGGGGTTGAAGGTCAGGTTGGCCTCACCTGCCAGGGCTTCGCGCCAGGCATTGAGAATGCGTGCCAGCTCAAAGGCTGCGCCATCGCCGAACTCCTCGCGGAAGATCTGCGAGGAGTGGGCCGCCCGGCCTGTGGTCGAGAGCTGCCAGCTGCTGGAGCCGCGGCGGGCGATCACCGCCGTTGCGGCATCGCCATCGCCGTCCTCGAAGCCGATGGCGTAATCGGCCCACTTCGCCGCGTCCACCAGCGCGCGGTTGGCCACATCCAGCGGTCGGCCCCGGTCCTCCTCGTCGCCGGTAAGCACGACCCGGACCTGCAGCGCGTCCAGCACAGCCGCTTCCCCGAGCGCCCGCAGCGCCTCCAGCATGATGACGTTGCCGCCCTTCATGTCGGTGATCCCGGGCGCCTGCACCCGACCGCCCGCAAGCGCTGTCCAGTCCTGGAAGGCGCCATCCGCGGGGAAAACCGTATCGAGGTGGCCGATCAGGAGGACCTTCGGGCCACGGCTGCCACCGCCGCTCGCCACCAGGTGGCCCGCGCGGCGGAACGCGGCGCCGTCCACCCACTCGGTGTCAAACCCGATCGCCTCGAACTCCCGCGCAAACAGCGCCCCGACCTTGCGCACGCCGGCGGCGTTCATGGTGCCACTGTTTATGGCCACGGATGCCTTCAGCAGCGCGACCGCCTCCGCCCGACGCGCCGCAATCGCGTCCGTCATGGCCCTCTCCCTCGCATCGAGACGGGCATCGAGGCGGGAATCGGGCTCGGGCGCGGCCAGGGCGCCGGTGCTGATCACGGCGGCCAGGACGAGTGCGGGTATCCGGTAAGTCATCGCGTTTCCTTTACACTGGGGTCACATTCGGGCAGCGGCAGCGGCCGCACTTGTGTTCCTGGGAACATAGCCTACCATCGCAGCCGCCGTCGGGTAACGTGCGACGGCCCGGCAGGACCGCTTCATCGGCGAAAGACAGAGAGAGACAGGGATGAATGACACGCACAGGCCAGCCGTCGATGTAAAAGCCCTGCTCGATGGCCTGCACCGACTGCTGCCGGCACAGGCGGTGGTCAGCGATGCCGAATCGATGCGCGCCTGGGAGTGCGACGGGCTGCCGCTGTACTGCGAGCTGCCGCTGGCGGTCGTGATGCCGCGGGATGCGACAGAGGTCGCAGCGGTCGTCGCGCTGTGCCACGAGCTGGATGTCCCGGTGGTCGCCCGCGGCGCCGGTACGGGGCTGTCCGCCGGTGCCATGCCGCACCCGGAAGGTATCCTCCTCAGCCTCGCCGGACTCGACCGCATCCTGGATATCGACCTGCGCAACCGAACGGCAAGGGTACAGCCCGGCGTCACCAACCTGTCGATTTCCGAGGCGGCGGCGCCCCATGGCCTGTTCTACGCACCGGACCCCTCCTCGCAGATCGCCTGCTCCATCGGCGGCAACATCGCCGAGAACTCCGGGGGCGTGCACTGCCTTAAATACGGCCTCACCGTGCACAACGTGCTCGGCGTGACACTGGTCACCGCGGCCGGTGACACCCTCACGCTGGGCGGCAGCGGCCTGGATACGCCGGGGGCGGACCTGCTCGCGCTGATGATCGGCTCCGAGGGCCTGCTCGGCATCGTGGTGGAGGTCACGGTCAAGCTGTTGCCGATGCCGGAATCGATCGCGGTGGTCATGGCGGGATTCGACTCGGTGGCCGCTGCGGGGAATGCGGTCAGTGCGGTCATCGCCGCCGGTATCCTGCCCGCGGGCCTGGAGATGATGGACACCCTCGCCATACAGGCGGCGGAGGATTTTGCCGCCGCCGGCTATCCGCGGGAGGCCGCCGCCCTGCTCCTGTGCGAGCTGGACGGCAACGACGCCGACGTCGGGGCGCAGTGTGACGCCGTGACCGCCCTGTTCCGCGAGGCCGGTGCCAGCAGCCTGGAAGTGGCGACAGACAGTGACACCCGGCAGCGGCTGTGGCGTGGCCGCAAGTCGGCATTTCCCGCTGTCGGCCGGCTGGCGCCCGACTACTACTGCATGGATGGCACCATACCGCGCCGGCACGTGGCGCAGATGCTCGAGGAGATCAGCAGCATGGCCGGGGACAGCGGGCTGCGCGTCGCCAATGTGTTTCATGCCGGCGACGGCAACCTGCACCCGCTGATCCTGTTCGATGCCAGCGAGCCAGAGCAGATCCGCCGCGCCGAAGCCCTGGGCGCGCGGATACTCGAGCGCAGCGTGGCCCTGGGCGGCAGCATCACCGGCGAACACGGGGTCGGCCTGGAAAAGCTGCAGCAGATGTCCGCGCAGTTCCGGGATGAGGAACTGCTGCAGCTCGAGGCGATCAAGGCGGCCTTTGATCCATCGCTGCATCTCAACCCCGGCAAGGGCATTCCCATTCTCAGGCGCTGCCAGGAATACCGCGCGCTGCCAGCGAGGCACCGGCATGTCTGATATCGCCGCCGATCTGTGCGCTGCGGTGAAGGATGCGGTGGCCAGGCAATCGCCATTGCGCATTGCGGGCGCCGGCAGCAAGTCGGGGTTCTTCGGTCGCGATATCGACGCTGCGCCCCT
>JAWLGG010000443.1:0-3215 GCA_041685155.1 Chromatocurvus sp. | reverse complement strand
TAAATGCGGTCTGCAGCGTCCACCATGCCGCGATTGTGCGAGATCGCCAGCATCGTGATCCGCCCCTTCAGGGACTCCATGGTCTGGCGCACCGCCTGTTCGCTGTCCGGATCCAGCGCGCTGGTGGCCTCGTCGAGAATCAGCAGCCGCGGCCGGTTGATCAGTGCCCGGGCGATGACCACGCGCTGGCGCTGCCCGCCGGACAGCTTGCCGCCGCGCTCGCCGACCACCGTATCCACCCCGTCGGGCAGCGCCTGCACGAATTCCCAGGCGCCGGCGTCGCGCAGGGCCTGCTCCACGGCCTGCGGGGCCAGCGCCGGATCGCCCAGGGTGACATTGTCGCGAATGCTGCTGTGCAGGAGGACCGTGTCCTGGGGCACGTAGCCGATCTGCCGGCGCCAGGCGCGCAGGTCCAGCCCGGACAGGGGCATGCCATCAATGCGGATCGTGCCGCTGGTCGGCTGCAGCAGGCCGATAGTCAGGTCCACCAGCGTGGTCTTGCCGGTCCCGGAGGGACCCACGAGGGTGGTCAGCCCGCCGGCGCGGATATCCATGTTCAGGCCGTGAAAGACCGGCGCACTCTCGCCGTAGCGGAAGCCGACCTCTTCAAAGCGGATGCCTTCGGCGAGTGCCGGCGGCACTGCGCCGCCGGCGCTCTCCGCCGCGGCCCGGGCGTCGCCGATGCTGTCGAGCATGGCCCAGTAGGCGCTCTCGCCCTGCACCAGCTTCTGGTACTGCTTCTGCACCTTGCCCAGAAAGGAGAAGGCGCGGCCCAGCGCGACCACCAGCACCATCACCGTGGGCAGCTCCATGTCGTACAGACCCAGCGCAACGTAGATGCCGAGGCAGATAAAGCCGGCAAACATCAGCTCCTGCCCCGAATCCAGCGCCGCCGCCGCAATCACCTGGCGCCGCAGTGCCTTGTTCAGCTTGCCCGTGTCGCTGGCCAGCACGCGATCCGCCTGGCCCTCGCGCGCCATCGCCTTCATCGCCTTGACCGAGGCGAGGGTATCCGTGAGATTGCCGATCAGCGAGGTCAATAGATGAGTCTGGCGTCGGCCCGCGCGACGGGTGATGCGCACCAGGAAGTGCGACAGGCCAATGACGATGGCGCCGGCGACGATGGCCACCAGCGAGGCCTTCCAGGACAGGGCAAAGGCCACGGCGCCGTAGATCATTGACTGGATGAGAAAGGTGATTGCGGTGGCGCCGTGCACGAAGGACTGGGACGACCGCTCCGCTTCCGTCGCCAGGGCGTTGGTCAGGCGCCCCGCCGGCTGGTGCAGGAAATATTCCCAGCGGCTGCGCAGGATGGCGCGCAGCATGTTCAGCCGCAGGTCCGTGCCCACCTGTGCGGCGGTGTAGCCGACCTGGCGCTGGGCCAGCAGCAGGAACACGCTTTTCAGGAAGATGCCGAGCAGCACCAGCAGCAGCATGTTGCCAAGGGTGGTGCCGATGCCCAGGCTGTGCAGCGTGTCTACGATCACCGCCTCGTAGCCGGAGAGGTCGGCGCCGCCGGTGTCCATGCGTCCGGTGCCAAGGGCGATGTTCAGCGCCGGCAGCAGTGCCGAGAGCCCGATGCCCTCGGCCAGCCCGGAGAGCAGCAGCGCCAGCAGCATGAGCAGCGTGGGGCCGCGATAGGCGCGGAAAAAGCTGAGCATCAGTCGCATGGGGAGTCCGTTCGCAGCTGGGGTGGCGACGCCGCCTGGCGCGGGCGCATGTTACCAGTGCATGCGCCGGAAAAGCAGCCAGGCGAAGGCGCTGATGATCACCGTCGGGGCCAGCGCCACCAGCGGCTGGCTCAGGTTGAACAGCTGCCCGAGGGCGAAGAGGATTTGCGAGCCAAGATAGAAGCCGATGCCGATGACGGCGCCGATGGCCAGCGTGGCGCCGAAGTTGCCGCCGCGCTGGGAGCCCACGCCGGCGCTCACCGGCGTCGCCAGCAGGATCATGGCGGCGACGGTGAGGGGCATCGTGAGGCGCTGCCAGAAGGTGCTCAGGAACTGTTTCGCGTCGCGCTCGTTGTCCGCCAGATAGCCCCCGTAGCTGAGCAGCACCGACAGGCGCATGCTCTCCTGGGACAGGGACAGCACCGGCAGTTCGCGCGCGGCCCACAGGTTGTCTATGGTCAGCGACGGCATGCGCGATGTCTGCAGCGTGTTGTCCACCAGCCGTTTTTCCTGCACATCCTCGAACTCCCAGCTGCGATCATTGCCCACGCGGGCGGTATCTGCATGCACCGCCTGCTGCAGCTGTCCACGCGGGTCAAACTGATAGAGGTCGATCTCCGCCGGCTGGCCGTCCTCCTTCATGGCGCCCAGGTGTATGTAGCGCCGGCCGCTCTTTGACCACAGTCCGCCCGAGGGCAGCCGGTGGGCGTTGTCGTAGCGCAGCTCGAGGCGCAGTTCCTCGGCGCGCTGGTGCAGTGCCGGCGTCACGTATTCCATGGCGACCCACAGCACCAGCATGAGGGCGGCGGTGGGGACGGCTATGGCGGCCAGCAGCTGCCGCGGCGGCACACCGGCGCAGCTGATCACGGTAAGTTCGCTGCCGCGCTGCAGGCCTGCCATGGCGATGATGGTCCCCAGCAGCATGATTACCGGCGCGAGGCTGATCAGCTGCTGCGGCAGGATCATCAGCGTGTACAGGCCGATGGCGGGGGCGCGGTAGTCGCCAACCGCAGCGTCCAGCTCGCCGATAAAGCCGAGCAGTCCGAAGACCGCGGCAATCACCAGAAAGGTGGTGAGCCAGCCGCGCAGCAGCGTTACCGCGAGATAGCGGGTGAGAACGGTCATACGCTGGCCCCTGCGCCGGCTCCTGCACCGCGGCCGGGGCGCCTGCGCAGCCGCGGTGGATAGAGCAGAAGGGCCAGCAGGACAACAAATAGCGCATAGCCCCCCCAGAGGCCGGGAAAGGCACTGATGCGCTCCTGTTCAATCCAGGTCTTGACCATGCTGGTGAGGCTGAACAGGCAGATATAGGCGGTGATGGCGACGAAGAAGCTGCGCGTGCGGGGTTCCCGCGGGTTTGAGCGCGCCAGCGGCGCCGCGATCAGCGCCAGCAGCAGGGTCGCCAGCGGTGTGGTCAGGCGCCACTGGTACTCTGCGACGTCCTTGGGTTCATCCGACAGCGCCAGCGCCTCCATGGACTCCGCCTTGCGCCGGTAGCGCTCCTGCGCCTCGGTGGCCGGCAGGCGGATGGTCAGGGTGTCGAAT
>JAWLGG010000442.1:0-3227 GCA_041685155.1 Chromatocurvus sp. | reverse complement strand
TGTTGATGTACGGGTCCAGCTTGAGCAGGGTGACCTTGAGGCCCCTGCTCTCGAGCACTGCCGCCAGCGACGCAGCCGCGATGCCTTTGCCAAGAGACGAGACGACCCCACCGGTCACAAAGACAAAACGCGTCATGAAGAACCTTACAGTCGCTGAAATGGGAGACGCGCAAAACCGCTTTCAGCCGGCGCGCCTGAACCCGCGCCAACCGAGCATGCCCTGCGAGAAGATGGTTGGCTAAATTAACAGAAAGGCCGATCCAGCTCAATCGGGATGCTCGCCCGCGACGCGCTCCCAGGTAAGATCTGCCCGCGTGTCCGACGCCCGCCAGAGCCCGCCCGCCGACAGCAGCCGCGACCCCGAAAACAGCAGCGGCACCCGCTGCCGCCACCAGGGCGGCACGCCCGCGCTCTGCAGCAGGGTCTTGAGCGAACGGTGATGCGCCTCTCCGGGCAGGCGCAGTCGTTCGCCCCCCTGGCGGAAGGCCAGGATCAGCTCCGATTCCGCTCCCGGGGGCGCAGAAATGGTGACGCGCCCGACGCCGGGGAACTCGACGCACTCCCCTTCGCGAACGGGGCGGGGCGCCGGGGGAACAAAGGGCCGAGGATCGGGCAGCAGGTAGACGGTTCCGCCATGGCGCTGCAGGCACCAGTCGCGTCGCTGCAGTCGCGGTGCGGACGCAGCGGCTGATGACCGCAGCTGGCGCAGGAACTCCAGCAGGGGCTGTCGCGGCGGCGCCTGGCATTGCCGGTCGCGCAGCCAGTGGCGCAGGACGTCGGCGGCCTGCGACAGCGGCAGATCGGCGAGAACATCACTGTCGATGCCCGGATCGCCAAAGGCATTGTACCGGGTCGCCGGCACGGGGAGACCGGCGGCGGCATCCCGCTCGGTCAGGTGCGCCATGGCCCGGGTGACCGGTGCGCGGTAGCCGGGCCAGCGCTGCTCCAGCAGCGGCAGCACGTTGTGTCGCAGATAATTCCGGTCCTGCCGTGTCTCCGCGTTCGATGGATCCTCGATCCAGTCGAGACCCGTCGCACGCACGTAATCACGAAGGCCGTCACGGGACAGGCCGAGCAGCGGACGCAGCAGCTGCCCGCGGCCCAGCGGCCGCTCGGCTGCCATCCCGGCGAGGCCGTGCACGCCGGCACCGCGCATCAGGCGCAGGAAAAAGGTCTCGACCTGGTCGTCCTGATGGTGGGCCAGAAGCAGGCTGCCGCCGTCGCGCAGCGCGTCGCGAAACACCCGGTAGCGGGCCTCTCGCGCGGCGGCCTCGAGGCCCCGCCCCCCGGGCTGCACCGCAACGCGCTGCACGCAGCATTCAATAGTCAATTTATTGCATATGGCGACACAATGGGCTTCCCAGGTATCGGCCTGCGCCGCAAGACCATGGTGTACATGCAACGCTCGCAACACCGGCGCATCGGCCAGCGTGCTGGCGACACGCGCGGCGGCATGCAGCAGCGCGGTTGAATCCAGCCCGCCGCTGAAGGCGACCAGCCACTGCGGCTCATCGAGGCGGGACTGCAGTACCCGGGCGACGGCGGCCTCTACCAGGGGCGGCGCGCTGCCCGTGGCCATGCCCGCGCGCCGCCCGTCAGTTACCGTAGGACATGAGGCGCTGGTAGCGGGCCTCCAGCATGGTCTCCAGAGGCACCTGCTGCAGGGCGTCGACCTTCTCCACCAGGTGCTCGCGAACCCGCTCCGCCATCAGGTCGAGATCGCGATGCGCACCGCCCAGTGGCTCCATGATCGTCGCATCGACAATCCCGAGTTCCTGCAGCACCTTGGACGTCACCCCCATGGCCTGGGCCGCGTCGGGCGCGTTGTCCGTGGATTTCCAGATGATATTCGCGCAGCCCTCGGGCGAGATCACGAAGTAGGTCGAGTACTGCAACATGGCCAGGTGGTCACCGACGCCGATACCCAGCGCGCCGCCGGAGCTGCCCTCGCCGATGACCACGCACACGATCGGCGTCGCCAGGCGTGACATCACGGCGAGATTGGTGGCGATCGACTCGCTGATGCCGCGCTCCTCGGAATCGATGCCGGGGTAGGCCCCCGGGGTGTCGATGAGCGTGATAACCGGCATGCGGAAGCGCTCGGCCATTTCCATCAGGCGCAGCGCCTTGCGGTAGCCCTCGGGTTTGGGCATGCCGAAGTTGCGATAGACCTTGTCCTTGACCGCCCGGCCCTTCTCCTGGCCAATGACCATCACGGGCTTGCCATCGAGGCGCGCCACCCCGCCGATGATGGCCTTGTCGTCGCCGAAGCGGCGATCGCCGTGCAGCTCGTCAAACTCGGTAAACACCCGGGAGATGTAATCCATGGTGTAGGGACGCTGCGGATGCCGCGCGACGCGGACGATGTCCCAGGCACTCAGGTTGGAGAAGATCTTCTCGGTCAAGCGCGTGCTCTTCTTGCGCAGGGTGGCGATCTCTTCCGTCAGGTTGAGATCGGCGTCCGTGCCCACCAGCTGCAGCTCCTGGATCTTGACCTCCAGCTCCGCGATCGGTTGTTCAAAGTCGAGATAATTCGGGTTCATACCGTCCTGATTCCCAAGGTGAGGCCACCTCCTGAGTGTACAAAATAACGTCAGCGCCGGCTAACGGCGCGACTCAGCCAAGCAGCGTGATCATGACGCCCGCGGCAACCGCCGACCCTACCACGCCCGCCACATTCGGACCCATGGCGTGCATGAGCAGAAAATTGTGCGGATTCGCTTCCAGGCCCAGACGATTGCTGACACGCGCCGCCATGGGTACCGCGGACACGCCGGCGGAGCCGATCAGTGGATTGATCGGCGTGCTGCCGACGCGATTCATCAGTCGCGCAAGCAGCACCCCCGCCGCGGTACCGATGGAGAAGGCCACGATACCCAGCGCCAGAATACCGAGGGTATTGGTCGCGAGAAACTGTTCCGCAATGAGCTTAGAGCCCACCGAGAGCCCGAGGAAGATCGTCGTGATATTGATCAGGGCGTTCTGGGCTGCCAGGCTGAGGCGCTCGACCACACCGCATTCCCGCATCAGGTTGCCGAAGCAGAACATGCCGAGCAGGGGCGCAGCGCCTGGCAGCAGCAGCGCCACCAGCACCAGCAACACCAGCGGGAAGATGATTTTCTCCCGCTTTCCGACCTCGCGCAGCTGGGTCATGACGATACCGCGCTCCGCCTCGGTGGTCAGCAGGCGCATGATCGGCGGCTGTATCAGGGGCACCAGCGCCATGT
>JAWLGG010000441.1:0-3234 GCA_041685155.1 Chromatocurvus sp. | reverse complement strand
GCGGGCACACGGCGCCTGCAGCAGTTTGTGAGCGACGAGCAGCGCATTCTCTCCTACAAGGAAACCCGCAACGGCCTCGACCCCCTGGACGGCTCCAGTACCCTGTCGCCCTGGCTGGCCACTGGCTGCCTGTCGCCGCGCCAGGTGGCGCAGGCAGTTGCGGATTTCGAGTCGGCGGTCGCGGCCAACGAATCGACCCACTGGCTGTACTTCGAGCTGCTGTGGCGCGAGTTCTTCCACTGGCGTGCGCTCGGCGACGACGGCCGCCACCTGTTTCGCGCCGGCGGCACCGGCAAGCGGCTGATGCGCTGTACCTTCGAGCCGCGCAACTTTGCCCGCTGGTGCCAGGGTGATACGAATTTTCCGCTGGTCAATGCCTTCATGCACCAGCTGGTCGACACCGGATGGATGAGCAATCGCGGGCGGCAGATCGTTGCCAGCTGCCTGGTTCATGAGTACGGCATCGACTGGCGCTACGGGGCCGCCTTCTTTGAGCACCACCTGCTGGACTTCGACGTCGCCAGCAATTACGGCAACTGGCAATACCTTGCCGGCGTCGGCGCCGACCCGCGCGGCGGACGCCGCTTCAACCAGGACAAGCAGCGCGCTGATCACGACAGCGACGGGCGCTTTGTCGCCAAGTGGGACGGCGACAGGCCCCACCAGCCCGCGTACGTCACCGACGCCGCCGACTGGCCCATCTGAGGCCGATATGCCGCACGGGAGCGAAAGAACGCGAAACCGGGGCCGCGCGCCGAAACCGGAGAAGATCTGCCCGGTGTGCGAACGTCCCTTCACCTGGCGCGCCCGCTGGCGGCTGAACTGGGATGCGATCGTCTACTGCTCCCGCCGCTGCGCCAGCCAGCGGCACACCCTGCGCAACAGCGCTAGCCGATGACCTGCAGCGTCTGCTCGGCCCAGTCGAGTATGGCCTGGCGATCCGCCGGCTTGCGCTTGCGCCAGCCCCCGGTAATCAGGCCCATGCGGGCGTTGCGGGCAAGCTCCCCGGCGTGGCGATCAATGAAGTGCCAGTACAGGGCGTTGTAGGGGCACGCGCCTTCCCCGGTGGTCCGGGCCGGGTCATAGCGGCACTGCGCACAGTGATTGCCCTGGCGCTGGATGTACTTGCCGCTGGCGGCATAGGGCTTGCTCGCCATGATCCCGTCGTCGCCATACAGCGCCATGCCCAGGGTGTTGGGCAACTCGACCCATTCGAAGGCATCCACGTACACCGCAAGATACCAGTCGCACACGGCGCGCACGTCGAGCCCGGCGAGCAGGGCGAAATTGCCGATGACCATCAGGCGCTGGATATGGTGGGCGTAACCGTGATCCAGGGTCTGTAGCAGGGCCCGCGACAGACAGCGCATGTCGGTCTCGCCCGTCCAGAACCAGCCCGGCAGTGGCCGGTCGGCGGAAAATGTGTTCAGCTCGCGATAGGCTGGCATGTGCAGCCAGTAGACGCCGCGCACATATTCCCGCCAGCCCAGCACCTGGCGGATGAAGCCCTCGGCGTCGGACAGCTTGCAGCTGCCATCGCGCCAGCGGGACTCGACCTCGCGGCAGATTTCCAGCGGCTCGAGCAGACCGATATTCAGGTACATGGAAACAAGGCTGTGGTAGAGCCAGATCGACTCCTCCGCCAGGGCGTCCTGATACGTACCGAACGCCCCGAGGGCATGCTCGCAGAACCAGTTGAACTCTGCCTGCGCCGCCTCCGCAGTGACAGCCAGGCGAAACTGCGACAGGTCACCGGGGTTATCCGGAAAGCGGGCGCTCACCTCCTGAATGACTTCCCGGGTGATGGCATCGGGCGTATTCGGCGCCCGCTCCGGGACCTCCGCCTGGTTGCGCCAGCCATTGCGATTGTCGGCGTCGTAGTTCCACTGGCCACCCTCGGGCTGGCCGTCGCGGTCCATCAGCAGCACATAGCGCCTGCGCATCTCGCGGTAGAAGTACTCCATGCGCAGCTGCTTGCGACCCTGCGCCCAGCGCGCGAAATCCTCATGCGAGGCGAGAAAGCGGCTGTCGGCGTGGATCGTCACGGGCAGGCCGAGCGCCTTTTCCCAGGTGCGCATGGCCTCGCGCAGGCGGTACTCACCGGGTTCGCAGCAGTGCAGCTCGCGCAGCACGGGGACTGACCCGAAGGTGCTGTCGACCGCTGCGAGCAAGGAGTCGACATTCTGGTCGAGGGTGATGTACACCACCTCGAAACCCGCCTCGCGCAGCGCCTGCGCGAAGTGACGCATGGCGGCAAAGATCAGGACGATCTTGTGGCGGTTGTGCGGCACATAGCCGGCCTCCTCGGCGACTTCCGCGAGCAGGACGGTATCGATGCCCGGGCGGGCATCCCGCAGCGCCGGATTCTGCAACGACAGCTGGTCGCCGAGAATCAGGATCAGGCGCGGATCAGCCACAGCTGCTGGCCACGCGGCAGTCCCGATGGCGCTCGGCCGGATATGCCCTGCGGCGCTCTACAGCCACTCGCGCATGAGCCGGTTGGCGTTCACCCGCGCGCCCATGCGGCTCGCCAGCATGTACATGCCGCCCACCTTGCGGTGGAAATACACCACATCCGTGGGCGGCGCATGCCAGAAGTCGGAATGTGCGGCGGCGGACTGGGCCAGCTCGGTGAGCCGTGCAGGCATGTCGGAGGCGGCAAAGTCGTACTCCCCCTCATAGCGCAACGGCTCCAGGACCAGCAGCAGCAGCTCCAGGACCAGTTCGCGGTACACCGAGTCCTCGTCACCCATGGCGTAGCCGACTTTCTCGGCGGCCTCCACCATGCGCTTGCGATCGCCGGCAATGGCGGCGGCGGCCAGCTTGCGATAGTTGGTCACGAAGCGCGCCTTGAAGGCCCGGGTGGCACCGAAGTCCAGCAGCACAATATCGCCGGTGGCGAAGCGATACTGGTAATTGGCAAAGTTGGGATCGGTCTGCACCAGGCGCAGCTCGAACAGCTCGGTCAGCATAAGGTCCACCAGCGCAGTCATTACCCGGTCGCGCTCGGCCTGGGGCTTGCGCACAAGTTCCTCGATGGGGCCGCCCGCCACATAGCTCATGGCGAGCACATTGCGCCGGGTCAGCTCCGGCTGCAGCTCCGGTACGATGAAGCGTTCGTCATCGGCCAGCACATCGTGAAAAGCCTTGAGAAAGGCCGCTTCCTTGGTGTAGTCCGCCTCGTCCTCCAGCTGTGCCTTGGCATCCTCCAGCAGCGGAGTCATGTCGACGTCC
>JAWLGG010000032.1:0-13475 GCA_041685155.1 Chromatocurvus sp. | reverse complement strand
GACGTGGTAGATGGAGAATCGCCGGAGATCGTCCTGGAGGCTCTGCTGGACGCCGCCCGAGGCCGGACTCTCGTGTTCCACAACGGTCGTCTCGACCTCGCATTCCTCGACCCCCTCGCCGGCAGGTTCCACGGGGCGCCGCTGCTGATGCCCTGGGTGGACACGCTCCGGGCCGAGCAGCGCGTGTTGCGCCGCCGCGGCGTTACCCCCGGCGCTGGAGATCTCACGCTATCTGGCTGCCGGGCGCGCTACGGACTGGATGATCACGCTGCGCACAATGCGCTCGGCGATGCCCTCGCCACCGCCGAGCTGCTGCTCGCCCACGCCAGTTCGCGTGGGGCGGGAATCTGTCTGGGGGATCTTCTCTGGTAGGCCACGTCTGAATCTTCGCTCTCCGGCTTGCTGCTGAACGCATATGGGTAGTGTTGGGCGTGAACGACGCGAGAAGGCCGTAGCCCGATTGCGCGGACCACGCTGGCCCGCACGCCCGTATCGTGTAAGATAAGCCTATTGTAATATCAATAGGACAAAACCCGATGCCCGACGTCAACACGCCCCGCAACGAGTTCTCCCTCGGATGGAGGGTCCTGTTCGCCGGTGTCATCGGTGTCGCCTGTGGCGCATCGCCTTTACCCTACAACATCATCGGCTTTACTGTGGCTCCACTCACCGAGGAGTTCAACTGGAGCAATACGCAGATTCTCTTTCCCATCACCCTGTTCGGCGTGACGGCGGCGCTGCTTGCCCCGGTTTTCGGCTGGATGGCGGACAAGTACGGGGTGCGACGGGTGGCGCTTTGGTCACTGTTCGGCTTTGCGCTCGGCTTCGCGGCAATCTCCCTGACGCCCTCATCGCTGGGTGTGTATTACGGCCTGTGGTTTCTTGTCGGCCTCGTCGGTATCGGCTCCACCCCCGTCACCTGGAGCCGCGCGGTGAACCTGTGGTTCTTCCGCCAGCGCGGGCTGGCCCTGGGCATTCTGCTGCTGGGGACCAGTCTCACCGCGCTCATCGTGCCCTATCTGGCGGTGTGGTCCATCGAGAACTTCGGCTGGCGGGCCATGTTCGTGATCACGGCCTGCCTGCCACTGTTTATCGCGCTGCCCCTCGGCATGCTCTGGTTTCGCGAGCCGCGGCCGGATGAGCAGCCGCCGGAGATACAGGGGGAGGGCGGCAAGGTGACCGGCGTTACCCTGGCCACGGCCCTGCGCGATTACCGCTTCTGGCTGATCTGGAGTTCGGTAATGGTGATTGCCCTGTCCTTCGGCGGCGCTTTCATCAACCTGGTTCCGATACTTGGGGATCGCGGCATCGATGCCTCGGACGCGGCAAACGCGATCATGATGTTCGGGGTCGGGGTACTGACCGGGCGCATTGTCACCGGCCTCCTGCTGGACAGGTTCTGGGCCGGTATCGTGGCCTTCCCCTTGTTGTGTCTGCCCGCGCTGTCAAGCCTGCTGTTGCTGGACGGCAGCATTGCCCTGCCTGCCGCAATTCTTGCCGGTTATCTGCTCGGCTTCGCCGCCGGTGCGGAGAGCGACCTGATCGCCTATCTCACCGGTCGCTATTTCGGCATGCGCCACTACGGCAAGATCTACGGCATGCTGTACATGCCCTTCGCCATTTTCTCGGCGATATCCCCCTCCGTCTATGCCTGGGTGCGCGACAGCACGGGCAGCTATGACCCGGCGCTGACCGTGTCCATCTTTCTGTATGTCATCGGCGGTGGGCTGTTGCTGATGCTCGGGCGTTACCCGACCGTGTTTGTGGATCGCGACGTCCCGAACCCGGCAGTGGGCGCGTCGCTGCCGTGAATTACGCCCACCTGTGCGTCGGCACGGCGGATCTGGATCGTGCTCTGTGCCTGTGGCGCGATACCCTCGGTCTGCAGCCATATCCCGACTCGCTGTCGCCGCAGCAGCTGGAGTGTCTCTGGTCATTGCCGCAGGGAGGCGTTCGGCGCGTGCAGGGGCTGGAAACGCCGGGGGCGGCGGGCGGTGGCCTGTTGCTGGTGGAGTTTTCCGGCGCGTCCCGGGCGGTGCGCGAGAGCGCCGCGGTCACGGACCTCTGCCCCAAGAATCTCGACGTCAACGTCATTGACCTTCCTGCCCGTGCGCGCGAGCTGACAGCCGCGGGTTACCGCCTGCGGTCGGATCCGGTGGAATACGCGATCGGTGATCTGCAGGTCAGGGAGGTCCAGGTGCCTGTGGAGGAGGGCGTCAACCTCGTCCTGGCAGAAATTCTCGGTGAGCCGCTGGTCACAACGGCCAGGCTGTATGCCGCGGTTACCTCGGTGGTCACCACGACGGCAGACATCCCGGCGGAGGCGGCGTTTTTCGAATGTCTCGGTTTTGATCGACTGGATTACCACCGGCTTACCGGCCCCGAGGTCGAGACCATGGTGGGGCTGCGACCCGGGGGTGTGCTGGAAATGCAGCTGCTGGGCGATGCGGGGCACCGCTTTGGCCGTGCCGAGCTGGTCGGCTATGGGGTTGACAGCGGCAATGATCTCTACCCCCTGGCGCGCCCACCGGCGCTGGGCCTGTTCCGCGGGGCGATTCGCGTCGCCGATGTCGCAACACGGCGTTCAGGGTGTTTAAATGCGGGCTACGCTGTGACCGCGCTGCGTGACCTCTCGAGCAACGGTGGGTCGCTACTGGCGTGCAGCACAGAGTCTCCCTCGGGCTGGATCGTGGATATACTGCCGGCCTGAGGTCTACCTTCCCGGGCCGATAACAGCAGGTACAGTCATGAGCTTGAAGAACAAGACGCTTTTCATCACCGGCGGCAGTCGCGGTATCGGGCTTGCGATCGCTCTCAAGGCCGCGGCGGACGGTGCCAATGTCGCCATCGCCGCCAAGACCGCTGAGCCACACCCGAAACTTCCCGGCACCATCTACACCGCGGCCGAGGCCATCGAGGAGGCGGGTGGTCATGCCTTGCCGGTGCTCTGCGACATCCGGCATGAGGAACAGGTCGCTGCCGCTGTGGCGCAGACAGTCGAGCGCTTCGGCGGTATCGATATCTGCATCAACAACGCCAGCGCCGTGAGTCCGACGCCGACGCTGGATACCGATATGAAGCGCTACGATCTCATGCAGGACGTCAACACGCGCGGGACCTTCATGGTGTCGAAGCTGTGCATTCCGCACCTGAAGCAGGCGGAGAATCCCCACATCCTGACGCTGGCGCCTCCCCTGGACATGGACGCGAAATGGTTCGCACCGCACCTTGCCTACACGATTGCGAAGATGGGCATGAGCCTGTGCACGCTGGGGCTGGCACGGGAGTTCGCCGCCGATGGCATCGGTGTGAACGCCCTGTGGCCACTGACCGCCATCGATACGGCGGCGATTCGCAATGTACTGGGAGGCGAGGCGGTTGCGCGCGGCAGTCGCACGGTGGATATCATGGCGGATGCCGCCTACGTGGTCATGAACCGGCGCGCCGATGCCTGTACCGGGAACTTTTTTGTCGACGAGCTGCTGCTGCGCCAGGAGGGCGTAACGGACTTCGATGTTTACGCGGTGGAGGCGGGCGCTACCCTGTTCCGGGATTTTTTCGTGCCGGATGCCATCGCCGAGGCGCTGCCGACAGAAACCGAGAGCGGCTACTAAGGCGCGCTGGCGCGCAGCGCGTCCTCCACCTGCCACAGCCGGTCCTGGCCCCACACCGCCGTGTCGCCGACGCGAAAGCTGGGGACGCCCCATAGGCCCAGCCGGAACATCTCAGCGCGGTTGTCCTCGGCTTCACCGCGCCAGGCCTCGTTGCCCAGTCGCTCACGCGCCTCGCTCCAGGACAGGCCCGCCTCCTCGACGATGCGCCTCATTCCGGCATCGCCGCCCGCGTCGATGCCCCGGGACCATACGCCGCGCAGGAAGGCCAGGCAGTACGCCTCGCCTCGACCTGCATCCCGGGCCCAGGGCAGCAGGGAGTAGCCGCGTTCCACGGGACTCCCGACAGGATCGGCGATGCGACCGAAAGGCAGGTCCAGCATTGCGGCCTCCCTCGCCACATCCTTCATGATATACAGCCCCTTGGCGCGCGGGACGGGCAGGCCGCGCATGACCATCGGCAGCACGAAGCGCAGTTTCAGTGTGGCGCCTGTCCTGCGCGCAAGCTCGAACACCCGCGGTGCCGCCAGGTACGTGTAGGGGCTCCTGAAGGACAGGAAAAAGTGCAGCTCCGTACCGCCGGCGCTGAAATCTCCCAGCGGTGACGCGGGCGGTGGGATCAATAAATCACTGTCCCCCGTCGCCTGCTGCAAACTCGCATCCCGCAGCCGGCGCTCGAGGTAGTGCAGCCGATCCGGCCCCCAGTGCCACTCATTGCCGTAAAAGAGCGTGGCACCGAGATAGTGCCCGGCGGCGTCCCGCCGCGCGTTGCCCGCGTCTATCGCCGCCTGGCCATCGGCGTCGCTCGCGACGGGGATGGCGTCGCCGTGCCAGAGGGCGCGGTTGATGGCCGGGGCCTCCTGCAGGAAGCGGTCGTCAGCGATGGCGGCGGCCAGTGCAGCGTTGGCACGCGCGACGGCATCAGCTGCCGGCTGTCGCTGGCGATCCTCGAACACGAGCCCGTGGCGCGCCGCCAGCGCAGCCGCATCACGGCGTGACCAGTCGATCAGCATGTCGCGCTCGGGGGCGGCCCAGTCCGGCGGCGGGCCGACCAGCCACGGTCTGATTCGGACGGCATAGCGTTCGCAGAGCTGCGGCAGTAGCTGCAGCATCAGGTGGGAGTAGGGGTCGTCGCTCTGGTGAAAGTACTCGATCACCGGTTCCACCCCCTGTCGTCTGCGCCTCTGTTCTTCCCGCGCGTGCTGGTGAAGGCGGCGCTGCGGTGACAGCATTCGCTCGAGCACACGCGAGGCTATTGCCGTTTTAAGGCTCATGCCGTCGCCGTGCTGCCACAGGCGGGGGGCCGCTGTCAGGCACGGTCCAGTCCGGTGAGGCGCAGCGCGATCCAGTCGGAGACCGCCGTCGGCAGCCACTTCTTGAGCAGGATGAATACCGTGTTGCGGCCCCGGGGTGTTACGTATCGCGGCCGCGGATGCGCCGCCTCACAGGCCTTTACCAGGGTCCCGGCGACCGTGACCGGGTCGGCGCCCTCGCTGTGCAGGCGGCGGTGGAAGCGGATGAAAATCTCGAGCTGGTCGCGGTAGGCATTGCTGGCATCGGCGTGTTCCTGCAGCTGCTTGCGCTCGTGTTCGCCGAATCCCGTCTTCACGGCGCCGGGCTCGACCAGGACCACCTGCACGCCGTGAGGCTGTAGCTCGAGGCGCAGGGCGTCACTGATGGATTCGAGCGCATGCTTGGTGGAGGCGTAGGGCGCGAAGAAGGGCATGGTCACGTGCCCGGCTACCGACGAGACGTTGATGATGCGCCCCCGGCCGCGCTCGCGCATGGCCGGCAGGAAGGCCCGCGTGACCCGCACCGGGCCGAAGACATTGGTCTGGTACTGCGCCTCGAAGTCGGCATCACTTACCAGTTCCAGGGGGCCCGCGCAGCCGAAGCCGGCGTTGTTGACCAGGACATCCAGCGCGGCGCCCTTGAGCAGGGTGCCGACGGTGTCGACCGCCCTCTCGACGCTGGCCGAGTCGGTGACGTCCATCTCGAGGGGGTGTACGTTGGCGAACTGCCGGTCCAGTGCCGCGAGCGCCTCCGGGTTACGGCCCGCAGCGATCACCGTGTGGCCCTTGTTTGCCAGGAGGATGGCGGCGGCCTTGCCGATCCCCGCAGTGGCGCCCGTAATCAGGATCGTTGACATCGGTGTCTCTCCGGATCTCCCCGCTCACTGCTGTGGCGGATGCCGCAAGATAAGTATTTGAGCCCCTCACTGCAAGTGGCCTAGAATGCAGGCCCCGATCGCAGTCAGGAGTCATCCCGTGGCGAGTAATCGCAGGTCCAGAAATATCACCCAGGGTGTGCAGCGTGCACCGAATCGCTCGATGTTTTACGGCATGGGGTATACCGCGGACGATTTCAGCAAACCGATGATCGGTATTGCCAACGGCCACTCCACCATCACTCCCTGCAATGCCGGTCTGCAGCCGCTGGCCGATGCCGCGGCGGAGGCGCTGCGCGAGGCCGGGGCGAATGCACAGACATTCGGCACGCCCACCATCAGCGACGGCATGTCCATGGGCACCGAGGGCATGAAGTACAGCCTGGTGTCGCGGGAGGTCATTGCGGACTGTATCGAGACCTGTGTCGGTGGCCAGTGGATGGACGGCGTGCTGACCATCGGCGGCTGCGACAAGAACATGCCCGGCGCAATGATGGGCATGCTGCGGGCCAATGTGCCGTCCATCTTTGTCTACGGTGGCACCATACTGCCCGGCCGCTACAAGGATCAGGACCTGAATATCGTCAGTGTGTTCGAGGCGGTGGGCGAGCACAGTGCCGGACGCATCGGTGACGACGACCTGCTGGCGATCGAGCGCAACGCGATACCGGGTAACGGGTCCTGCGGCGGCATGTACACGGCCAACACCATGAGTTCCGCGTTCGAGGCACTGGGCCTGAGCCTGCCGTACTCGAGCACCATGGCCAACGTCGAGGGTGAGAAGATCGAGAGCGCGCGCGAGAGTGCCCGCGTCCTTGTCCGGGCGGTGGAGGCGGACCTGAAGCCGCGGGACATCGTGACCCGGGAGTCGCTGGAGAATGCCGTGGCCGTGATCATGGCCACCGGCGGGTCGACCAATGCCGTGCTGCATTTCCTGGCTATCGCCCATGCCGCCGAGGTCGACTGGAGTATCGACGACTTCGAGCGCGTGCGCCGCAGGGTGCCGGTGCTGTGCGACCTCAAGCCCAGTGGGCGCTATCTCGCCATCGACCTGCATCGCGTGGGCGGTATTCCGCGCGTCATGAAAATGCTGCTCGATGCCGGGCTGCTGCACGGTGACTGCATGACTATTACCGGGAAGACCGTTGCCGAGTCGCTGGCGGCGATCCCCTCCGGCTGTCCCGAAGGGCAGGATGTAATCCGCCCGATCGACCGGCCCATGTACCGTGAGGGCCACCTGGCGATCCTGCGCGGCAACCTGGCGGCCGAGGGCGCCGTCGCCAAGATCACCGGCCTTACGAATCCTGTCATTACCGGTCCGGCACGGGTGTTCGACGACGAGCAATCGGCGCTGGATGCCATTCTTGCCGGCAGGATACAGGCCGGTGATGTCATGGTGCTGCGCTACCTTGGCCCGCGCGGCGCACCGGGCATGCCGGAGATGCTGGCGCCTACGGGGGCGCTGGTCGGGCAGGGTCTGGGTGAGTCTGTCGGGCTGGTGACCGACGGCCGCTTCTCCGGCGGTACCTGGGGCATGGTCGTGGGCCATGTCGCCCCCGAAGCCTACGCCGGCGGAGTGATCGGCCTGGTGCACGAGGGCGATCGCATCACTATCGACGCGCACCAGCTGCTGCTGCAGCTCGACGTGGATGAGGACGAGCTGGAGGCGCGTCGCGCCGCGTGGCAGGTGCCGGCGCCGCGCTATACCCGTGGCGTTCTCGCCAAGTTCGCGCGCAACGCCTCCAGTGCCAGTCGCGGTGCGGTGCTCGACCTGCCCGAGGAGCCCGGAGCCGGATGAACGGCTGACGCGCGGGAGACACTACCCGCCGCGCAGCTTCTCCGACTTGGCCAGCACGATATCGCGCAGGCCCGCTTTGTAGTCGTGCAGACGCTGGCGCAGCGCGGCATCCCCCGTACCGAGAATCTGCGCGGCGAGAATGCCGGCGTTGGTCGCATTGTCGATGGCGACCGTGGCGACCGGCACGCCGGCGGGCATCTGCACGATCGACAGCAGGGCGTCCTCGCCAGCCAGCCTGGTGGCGCTCACCGGCACACCGATCACCGGCAGCACGCACAGGGAGGCCACCATCCCCGGCAGGTGCGCTGCGCCGCCGGCACCGGCGATGATCACACGCAGCCCACGATCCTCTGCTTCGCGGGCATAGGCATACAGCTTCTCCGGTGTACGGTGGGCACTGACGATGTCCACCTCGGTCTCGACCCCGAGTTCCGCGAGGATAGTGGCGGCGGCGCGCATGACCGGCAGGTCGGAGTCGCTGCCCATGATGATGCCGACTTGTGCTGTCATGCGACTGCTCCGGGTTCGGGGTTGATCAGCTGATTGTAGGCGTCGGCGACCCTGTCCGCTGCCTCGGTGGTCGTGTGGCCGGTGGCGGTGATGTGGCCGAGCTTACGCATGGCGCGGGTCGGGGCCTTTCCATACCAGTACACGGCGGTGTCGCCGTCGCGATCGCAGCCGGCGGCGCGTCCCTCCGCCGCGGCCTGCAGCGGTGCCGTGCAGAGGAGGTTGCGCATGGCCGCGGGATGTCGCAGCGCGGTGGACGCCAGGGGCATCCCCGCGATGGCGCGCAGGTGCTGCTCGAACTGGGAGCTTTCCGTGGCGTCGAGGGTGTAGTGCCCGGCGTTGTGCACCCGCGGTGAAATCTCATTGATCAGGATGTCGCCGTTTTCCAGGCGGAAAAGCTCGACTCCAAACACGCCAACGCCATCCAGGGCCTCGATGGCCTGCACTGCGACCCGCTCCGCGTCCGCCAGTACATCGTCGTCAAAGGCACTGGGTGCGAGTACCCAGTCGAGTACCGAGTGGTCCGTATTGAAGGTCATGTCCACCGGCGGGAAGGTGAGGATATCGCCGTCGATGCCCCGCACCACCATGACGGCAATCTCGGTGAAGGTGCCTGCGTATGCCTCGTACAGCGACTCGCCGGGCCAGCAGCGGTCGAGCTCGCCGGGGCCGCGGATAAGCTGCACGCCGCGGCCGTCAAAGCCGCCGCGCAGGCTTTTCTGCACCAGCGGATATCCAAGGCTGTCGGCGGCCTCGGCGGCGCTGCCGTCCGAGCCGTCGCTGAGACGGAACGGCAGGGTGGGCAGACCCGCGCGGGCTAACCAGCTCTTCTGCAGGGCCTTGTCCTGTATGGTTTCGATAGTGGCCAGTCGCGGATAGCACCGGACCTTTCCTGCCGCCTCGGCCTCGCGCAGAACCTGCAGGGCAGTGGACGAGACGTCCTCGCGCTCGTAGGTCACGATATCGCTGTGGGAGACAAGGCGGGCGACGGCTGCCGCGTCGTCCATGCTGCCGACAACCGCGACGTCGGCACGCTGTGCCGCGGCACTGCTGTCACTGCCCGTGAGAATCGCGGTGGTGATGTCCAGCCGCGCCGCCGCTTCACACAACAGCATGCCGAGCTGGCCATCGCCAACGATCCCCACGCGTATTGCCATGTTCTGCTCTCCCTTCCGGAAACCGCGCACTATACCGACGCGGCGTTTTTCATCAAGTCCCGCCTGTCCTGTCGCGCCGGCAGCCGATAGCGGCGGCAGCGCTGGCCAGGGCCGCGTAGCCCGCCGCTACGATCGCCATGTCGCTGAGCGTCACGTCCGCATCCAGCGCCCAGCCCATGATGACCGGCGTGACCGCCGTCGCGCAGACCATGATCGCCGTGGTCACGGACTTGATCGCACCCAGGTGCAGCGTGCCGTAGCGCTCCGCGTAGAAGGGAGAGGCCGTGGTCGTGTACACGCCCGTGGAGACGCCGATAAGAAGCATGAAGCCGACCGCGGCCAGGGGCGAATCCAGCAGTCCGAGCAGCAGCAGGGCAGCGCCCAGGGGCCAGATCATGAAGGGCAGCAGCGGCTGCGCGCCGACGCGATCGATCAGCAGGCCCGCGGCGAACTTCACCAGCGAACTGGTAACGGCGTAGAGCACGTACAGGCCGGCCCAGAACGACAGGGTCCAGCCTTTTTCTAAGACCAGGGCGACCTGGTGAAACATGAAGCCGGTGAAGAGCAGGGGCTGCGCCATCAGTGCCGGCAGGAACAGATAGAGCAGCGGGTCCCGCAGCATCTCCGGGCGCGTCCACTGGCGGCGCGCGGGTGCCCGCCCGCCGGTGGTGGGGGTGTAGCCTGGCTGCAGGGTATCGATGTAGGCCGCGTGGCGGCGCTCGTGACCCTTGAGCAGCAGCCAGACCAGTGGCGGCATGACCAGCAGCAGCAAGCCGCCCCAGGTAAAGAAGGACTGCCGCCAGCCCCAGGCGGCGAGCAGCGCAACCGCAAGCAGGGGCAGGACCGCCTCTGCGATGGCGAAACCACTGGTGGCGATAGCGCTCGCCTTGCCCCGGCCCTCGGGTATGTAGCGCACGACGCTGGTCAGTCCCGTCATCGACATCAGGGCCTGGCCCGTGTGGCGCAGCAGCAGAAAGCCGAGAAACAGCAGTACGGGGCCAGTGGCCAGGCCCGCCAGAAGGCAGCCGGCGCTGAGTCCGGCCACGACCAGGTAGCTGACCCGGCGCAGGTCCCAGCGATCGATGATGCCGCCGCTCCACAGCAGCAGGCCGGCGCTGGCCAGGGTGGCTGCAGAATACAGAAATCCGAAGTCAGTGTGGCTGAGCTGCAGGTCGCGGCGGATGTCACCGCTGAACAGGGCAATGAAGAACGTCTGGCCGTAGGAGGAGCCGAAGGTCATCAGGAACCCGAACAGCAGCAGGCGCCACTCCTGCCGGATCAGGGGGATAAAGCTCTTCACGACGGGTCGGGCTGGACGAACTCCGTGATTTCCAGATTGAACCCGGACAGCGCATTGAAGTGGATAGGCGACGACATCAGGCGCATGCGGCCAACGCCGAGTCGCTTGAGTATCTGCGAGCCTGTGCCGATGACGCGGTAGTTCTGCCGACCCTCGCCGCCGGCACCGCCGGCGACGGGAACCGGCCGGGGGAAGGCGTCGATTTCCTCAAGGCGGGATTCCAGGCTCTGCTCCTGGCCGATGAGCACGACAACACCGCGGCCGGCGCGGGCGATCTCGGCCATGGCGCGTCGGTAGGACCAGCCCGGCTGGCTGCCCTCGATGCGGGTACCCATGATGTCGCGCAGCGTGTTGATGGTCTGCACGCGCACCAGGGTATCCACGCTTTCCTCCAGGTCGCCGAGGCTGAGCGCATGGTGCAGCGTGTGGTCGACCTGGTCGGTAAAGGTGTGCAGCACGAAGCTGCCGAACTCGGTCAGCACCTGTTTGCTGCCGTGAAGCTCCACCGAGTGTTCGTGCAGTGAGCGGTACTGTATGAGATTGGCGATCGTCCCCATGGCCAGCCCGTGGCGCTCCGCGAACAGCTCGAGCTCGGGTCGGCGCGCCATGGTGCCGTCCTCGTTCATGATCTCGACGATCAGCGCCGCGGGCTCGTAACCCGCCATGCGCGCCAGGTCGACACCGGCCTCCGTGTGTCCAGCGCGGCGCAGGACGCCGCCGGGTTTCGCCACCAGAGGAAAGATGTGTCCGGGCTGGCGGATGGATTGCGGGCCGGCGTCCGCGGCGACCGCCGAGCGCACCGTATGCGCCCGCTGTACGGCGCTGATGCCGGGGCCGCGCTTGTCCGCCGCGTCGATCGAGACCGTGAAGTTGGTCTCGTGCTGGGAGCGATTGTCGCGCACCATCAGTGGCAGCTGCAGCTGGCGGGCCCGGCTCTCGGTGATCGGCATGCAGATCAGGCCGCAGGCCTCGGTGGCAAAGAAATTGATGATCTCCGGCGTCACGGCCTCGGCGGCGACGATGAGGTCGCCCTCGTTCTCCCGATCCTCGTCGTCCATGAGAATCACCATGCGCCCTGCGCGGATGTCGTCGATGATCTCGGGGATGGGGGTCAGGGCCATGGCCGTCGGGACTCCTCTGCGATCAGCAGCGTTCGATGGCGACGGCAGTGGCTTCGCCGCCACCGATGCAAAGCGCCGCGATGCCGCGGCGGCCGCCGGTTTTCTCCAGCGCATACAGGAGGCTGACGATGATGCGCGAGCCGGTGGAGCCGATGGGGTGGCCCTGGGCACAGGCGCCGCCGTGAATGTTGACCCGTGCATGATCCAGGCCCAGGTCTTCCATGGCCATCATGGTGACCATGGCGAAGGCTTCATTGATCTCGAACAGGTCGACGTCCCCGGCCTGCCAGCCGGTGCGCTCCAGGACCTTGCGGATCGCGCCGACCGGGGCAATGGTGAACTCCGCGGGCGCCTGGCTGTGCCGGGCATGGGCGACCACGCGCGCCCGCGCCTTCAGGCCCCGACGCTCGACCTCACTGCCGGCCATCAGCACCAGTGCGCTGGCGCCGTCGGAGATGGAGGAGGAGTTCGCCGCGGTGATGGTGCCGTCCTTGTCGAACACCGGACGCAGCCCCGGAATCTTGTCCACCACCGCCTTGTGCGGCTGCTCGTCGTCGCTGACCACGGTCTCGCCCTTGCGGTCAGTCACGGTCACAGGGGAGATTTCCCCGGCGAGCGAACCGTCTTCAATGGCACGCTTGGCGCGACCCAGGGATTCGATGGCAAACGCGTCCATGGCCTCGCGGGTCAGTCCGCGGGCGTTCGCGGTTTCCTGCGCAAAGGTTCCCATGGCGCGCCCGGTGTAGGCGTCTTCCAGGCCGTCCAGGAACATGTGGTCATACAGCGTTGCCGGCCCGAGGCGAACGCCCCCGCGTGCCGCGGGCATGAGGTGTGGTGCCCGGCTCATGCTTTCCATGCCGCCGGCGACCACCGCGCGGTTGGTGCCGGCGATGATGCTGTCGACGCCGAATATCGTGGCCTGCATGCCGCTGCCGCAGGCCTTGTTTACCGTGACCGCTCCGGCGGCATTCGGGATGCCCGCACCGATTGCCGACTGGCGTGCGGGACACTGCTTGAGTCCCGCCGGCAGCACACAGCCCATGAACACCTCGTCGATGTCGCTGCCGGTGACCGCGGCGCGCGACAGTGCCTCGCGGACGGCGGTGGCGGCGAGGTCCGGTGCCGGGATGCTGCTCAGGGCACCCATCAGGCCGCCCATCGGCGTGCGCGCGCCGTCGAGGATAAATACCGTTTCATTGCTCATAGTGGGGTGTTTCCGTGTTGCTCTATGGATGCGCGCCTGCCGGGCGCCGTCGCGGGACAACGCGACGCGGGCCTGCGCCGTTCTGAGAGGGCGCACATTTAGCCATAGCCGCCTGCCAGACTCAAGCTGACCCCGCCGCGGGCAACGGCGGAGCTTCCCCTGCGACAAAGCGCTTGCCGCGTACCGCGGCGCGGTAGTCCCGCGGCGGCATCCCCACGCGCAGGCGGAACTGGCGGCTGAACAGGCTGGCGGACTGCCAGCCGCAGCGCCAGGCGATATCGTGGATCCCGAGGTTGCTGTGCAGGAGCAGGGATTTCGCCTCGTTGACCCGCAGCTGCATGGCGTATTGCAGGGGCGACATTCCGGTGGCGCGGCGAAAACGCCGGGTAAAGGAACGCACGCCAAGGCCCGCCTCTCGCGCCAGATCCTGCAGGGATGGGGGGTCGGTCAGCTGCTCCTGCAGGCTCGCCTGGGCCTCCAGCACGGCCTCGTCGTGGTGTGCCGTGTGCGTGCCCTCCAGGAAGGCCGCGGTCTGGAAAGTACGCCGTATCTCCGGTGAAAACTGGTTCTCCACGGCCCGGGCAATACGCTTGCCATACCACAGCTCCAC
>JAWLGG010000440.1:0-3248 GCA_041685155.1 Chromatocurvus sp. | reverse complement strand
ATGTCCCGGCGCAAGTCGGGGCTCCAGACCTCGACCGTGTAGCGAAAGTCCATTGTGCAAAGCGCCAGGAACGCCTCGAAATCGAGAGCGTCGAGGCAGCGGGACGCGCGTACCGTTACATCAGCCGGTTCAGACATCATGTATCCTCACCGCGCGGCGCATGCGGCGGCTCGCCCGTCATCCGTGCCCATTGCCCGTAGAATCCCCTGAGCGGCGCATCGTCCTGTCCCGACAGATTTTCGTCCCGCGCAATGATCTGATAGCGCGCCGCCTGGTTTCTGAAGGCGGCTTCGCAGGCCTCGGCGGCGAACATGTCTTCCGGAACATTGCGGCCCATCGGGCCCCAGTACTGATTGAAATGTCGCGTGCGGACTTTTCGATCGGCGTCGGATTCGCCCTTGATGCCAAGGCCTCGCATTTCAAGCACTGTCTGTGACGTCGAAATCGGAATGACCGTATCGATCCGCATGACCGTGCCCCGGGAGAGTACGGCGCTTCCGGGAAAGAGGATGGAGAACCGAAAATCCGACGGATCCGTTGCCGGCAGCGGCGGTACATCGGCCCCCCTGCCAGCAAAGCCCTTGTAGCCTTCATAGGCGGCAACCATCTTGCCCGACCCCGCGTGGCCGTGGCCATACAGTCGGAGCTTGCGGTCGGCCATCGCCATGGCATTCATCTGGGTTCTACGCAGCACAACATGCATGTTCTCATGGTAGAGATCGAGATTGGTCTCCTGCCATGCCTTCCAGTTGCAGTTGAGCACACTGCGCGAAAAATGAAAGGTCTCCAGAGGCTGTGTGTTCATGATCGGCTCGAGATGATCGAGCGCGCCATCAAGAAACGCGTCCAGCGCCTCCGCGTCACTGTCGAGGTTGATAAACACCAGTCCCTGCTTCACCTCGGTCCGAACCTCACGCAGGCCCAGGTCGCGTCGTTCGAGACCGCTGGAATCGTAACCCGATGCGCGGGGAATACCGATGCAGCTGCCTTCGGCACTGTAGGTCCAGTGGTGATAAAAGCAGGTGATGCGGCGTGCGTTGCCTGCGGGTTCAACCAGCAGACGCGCGCCGCGATGCGAACAGGCGTTGATGAATGTGCGGATCTGGCCTTCGGCCGACCGGATGCAGAAAAGGGGCTGGCCACTCAGTTCGAATGTGCGGTAGTCAAAGGGCGCGGCAAGCTCACTCTCATGACAGACCAGGCGCCAGGTCCGACGAAAGATACGGTCTGTCTCGCGGCGAAAAATTCCTTCATCGGTGTAGACGCGGCCGGACACGTAGCCTGAGTCAGGAATATCGGGGGCAGTCTCCCACGCGTCTGCATTGCGAGCGGTCATTTCCTGTCATCCTCCCTTAAGGTCCCGCGGGGCAGTGTTTCAATCAAGCTCGGCGCCCGATTGCACCGTATCGAGAAAGAAGGTTAGCACGCCGCACAGGAAAAGTGCCGGCACCACGGTGAACGAAAATGCATACTGCCAGCCAACCATCTCCACGACAGCGGCTACCAGCACGGGCGCCCCGGCGTAACCGATGTTCAGGCCGACTCCGCCGGTAATTGCCGCAGCCGTTGCTCGCAGGCGGGTCGGAAACAGCTCGGTCTTCATCGTCTGGATGAGTGGCATAGAGCCATAGCCGAATGTGGCCAGGCCGGCGAACCAGAGGATGTTTGCCAGCCTTGTCTCGGGCAGCCACAGGAAGCCCAGAAAGGCCGCTGTGCCGAGCCAGCTCCAGATGATCAGTGTATGGCGCCGGGTCAGCACGAACTCGCCGACGAAGGAGGACGCGAGGTAGCCGATCACACCCAGTCCATAGGCCAGGCCGATGACGCTTGCTGCCTCACCCAGGCTGTAGCCGCGTACTTCGTGGAGAAAGGTCGGGAAGAAAAAAGCGCTGCCGGCATAGGACGCACCGAACAGAAAATAGACAATCGTCATGATGACCGTTCTTTTGCGCAGGTGCCCGCTCATCAGGGCGCCAATATTGGCGCGAAAGCCCGTCTTGCCGGCGTCTTCCACGCGTCTGAACAACTGGCTTTCAGGGAGCAGCCACATGAACAGAATCGCTGCCGGAACAACCAGGAACGCGGTAAAGAAAGGAGCACGCCAGCCATAGGCCTCGACCAGGGGCGCAGTGGCCAGTGCTGACAGAAACCATCCAAGAGGATAGGCACACTGCAGCACGCCGATGATCATGCCGCGATATCGCGCGGGAGCGGTTTCGGCGGCATAGGTGGTGACGATAGGTGCAACACCTGCCGCGAGCGCAAAACCCAGAACGCGCAGCAAGCCAAGTATCTCGAAGGTCGGTGCCACGGCATGAAGACCAACCAGCAATGCAGAGCTTCCCAGGCTCACGGTCAGGGTCCTGCTGCGACCTACACGGTCTGCCAGTACCCCAAGGACAAGTGACGCAGGGGCGGCCACAACGAAGCCAAGGGTCATTACCAGGCTGACGGTCGCCAGGTCGACGTCGAAGTCCTGCATGAAGCCGGGAATGGTGTAGCCGAAAAGTGACTGATCGAAACTCGAGAAAGTCCAGGCCAGCAGGCATATGGCGGATACCTTCAAGACCAGGCTGTGTTGCCATCCCTGGCTTCGCCCCATATTTTTCTCCGATCCAGTCGTCTGCAGGTCAGCCGGGAACACATGAACCCTCTCGGTGGTTTTTGCGCACGCCCGAATAATGGTAGCGGCAACGTTGCAAGGGGCGCGAGCCAACGTCAAGAAGTTTGCACAACTATCGCCGCGTCGGGCCGCCCAGGCCGGCCCGCGGCCGCTATCGCCTCGAGCGTTCTCCTCATTCTGTCAACTCGGTCCCCTTCCGGAGGTGATCAATGTACTCCTTGAACACCAGTGTCCGGTTTTTCTTGCGGTTGTCGAGCGGCTGCAGCACGTCGCCTGCTTCGAGAACCCGCAGCGCCTTTGCCGCCGCAGGACGCGAACACTCGAGCAGATCCACCGCTCGGTTCACCGTGATCAGGGGGTGCTGCGGTAGCAGTTCGAAGAGCCGGAGGCTAAAGACGGTCGCATCCTCTCTTGCGAGCAGCCGCTCGCGCGCCTCACCCACGATGGTGTGGAGACTTCGAGCCGTGGCGATCGCCTCCTCGGCGACCGCGGCGACCCCCTCCAGGAAGTACGCGAGCCAGCCCTCCCAGTCGCCGTCCGAGCGGACTGCGCTCAGGCGGCGGTAGTACTCGTGGCGATGGACCTTCACGAACAGGCTGAGGTACAGCAGCGGGCGCGAGAGCAG
>JAWLGG010000439.1:0-3252 GCA_041685155.1 Chromatocurvus sp. | reverse complement strand
ATTTTGGTAGGACCAGGCGGATTCGAACCGCCGACCTCTACCATGTCAAGGTAGCGCTCTAACCAACTGAGCTATGGTCCTATGAAGGCCGTGGATTGTAATACGCAACTCACGCACGCTCAAGCAAAGCTGACACGGCACCGACAGAACAGCATCGGGTGTCCGATGCCCCCTCCCCTGACAACAGATCATGGAAACGTCATGTCGCCGTAACCGGCATGTCATCTCCCACTGTTAGCGTCCCGCTCTCGTCCGATACGGGGACACCTCAGAAGCTTACGTTCACAAGGAGTGTTCATGCCAACCACCCGCGCCTTCGCTTATTGCTGCTCGCCCGACGCGCGTCGCACAGGCTGTGCTGCGCTTTTTGCAGCAATCACTTTCGCTCCTGCAGTCTCCCTGGCACAGCAGGCGGTCCTCGAGGAAATCACCGTCTACGCCCAGAAGCGAGAGCAGAGCCTGCAGGATGTCGCAGCGGCCGTTTCCACCATCAGCGGCGAGGATTTCGACGTACTGAACATCGATGATCCCTTCGATTTCAGTGACCGCGTGCCAGGTCTGGTCGCCACCGAGGTTCAGGGGTACCGGCGCACCTTCGCCATTCGCGGCATCGGCAACGAAGTACCCGACAACGCCGCCACCAAGCCCGGCGTCGCCTACCACATCGACGGCGTTTTCATGTCCAATGATTTCGCTCTGTTTCAGGATCTGGTGGATATCGAGCGTGTCGAGATCATTCGAGGCCCAGACGGCACGATCTATGGCAACAGTTCGTCCGGTGGCGCCGTCAACGTCATCACCCGCAAGCCTGACCCCACCGGCGCAGAGGGCTTTGTTGCCGGGGAAATCGGCAGCTACTCCACCCAGAACGCGCGCGGCAGTTTCAATCTTCCGTTGTCCGACAGCATGGCCGTCCGGTTGAGCGCCTCCCAGCGCAGCCGCGATGGCTTCACACGCAATATTCCCAACCCCCAGGCCAGTGCACAGAACGTGACCGGCGCCTTTGACGACCTGGACGACGAGAACAACACCTCAATCAACGCCCAGCTGCTGTGGAACGCGACGGATCGCTTCTCGGCGCTGCTCAGCCTGCAGTCATTCGACATGGACATCAATGGTCCGGCACTGAAAGGCGGCTTCGACAGGGTGTCGAGCGACCCGCGCGTCGTTTCTCACGACACAACGGAGTTCTTCAAGGTTGAGAACCAGCATGCAGCCCTGATCCTGAACTGGGACACGGACCTTGCCAACGTTCGAGCCCTGTTCAGCAACCAGCATTACGAAATGAACCGCCAACTGGACGCGGACCGATCTTCACTGACAGCGAATGACCAGGCGCCAATCCCCACACCGCCCAGCGGCGAGATCAGTGAACTCGGCCAGCTGCCCATCCGACAGCATGTGGGCGGACTGACACAACGTGACGAGACCTGGACAGCGGAGCTCAACGTGGTCTCAACCGATGCCGGTGGCCCCCTGAGCTGGCAATTCGGCCTCTTCCACCTGGAAACGGATGTCGACAGCGATACGCGCAACTACGTGGACAATGACCGCGACGGTCTGCCTGTGAATACATCGCTCATCGGCTTTGGCAACCCCGACAGTGACTTCCAGAATTCGGACCGTCGCTCGTTCGAGTCAGATGCCGTATTTGGACAGGTTGCCTACCGGCTGACGGATCAACTGACCCTCACCGGCGGCGCCCGCTGGACGCGCAACAAGTTCGAGGACCTGCGCTGCAACATCTTCAGTGGCTGCCTCACCGCTGACGGTCGCACCGGAACGCCTGCCAGGCCCAGCGAGTCCAACAACAACGTTACCTACAAGCTTGCCCTGGACTACGCCTTGAACGACGACAGCATGCTCTATGCCGCAGTCTCCACCGGCATCAAGCCGGCGGCGTCCAACAACGGCTTTGTCGAGGACGCGACAGGGGCGGGATTTTTCCCGGAAGTCTTTGAGGAAGAGGAAGTCACGGCCTGGGAGATCGGCTCAAAGAACACGCTGTTTGACCGGCGCCTGCAGTTGAATCTTGCCGCGTACTACTACGACATCGAGAACTACCTCTTCAACTCAGCCGGACTAAACCTGACAGGCAATGGGGTCAGCGGCGGCAGCAACCTGCCCGAATCAGAGGTCTACGGACTGGAAATCGAGACTATCGCCACGCTCAGCGACCGCCTGCGCGTGGATTTCTCACTGGCGGCCGCCGACTCCGAGATTGAGGAAGGCCGACCCGCGGTGGATCGCGCGGAGCAGGTCAACCGGACAGCGGGACTGACGGACCCGGCCCAGATCGAGGCCACGATTCGCGGCCTGGCCCAGAACCTGGATGGAAATGAGCTGCCAAAGATTCCCAACCTGGTCTCCAACCTGCGACTGACCTACACGCAGCCAGTCACCACCCGGTCCGTACAGGGGGATCTGACAAGCAGCCTTACCTGGACACATCGGGGCGATTACTATAATCGTGTCTTCAACTCGGTCAGGGACGAGGTTGACTCCTATCACATGCTCCACCTGAACTTCCGGTTCCTGCCCACCAGTGCGGACTGGGACCTGGAGTTGAACATACAGAACCTGCTGGACGACGACGAGGTGGCTTCGGTGCACACCGACGACTTCTTCCAGGGCGTCACCAGCTTCCAGCTACTGCCGCCGCGGATGATCACACTGGGAGCGCGCTATCGCTTCTGAGAACCCGGCGGGACCCGCCGGCAACACGGCTGGAAGAAAGGGAGACAACAGCACATGAGCCAACAGCACAGCAAACGCAATGGCCTGTCTCGGCGCCAGCTCATCAAGGCTGGCGCAGGCGCCGCGACCCTTGCCGGAGCCCTGGCCCCCACATTCGTGCGCAGAGCCGGCAGCCGCGGCCGGACACCGCCGGATACCGGCAGCGGCGCCCAGGTCGGCGACCTTCGCGGCGACAGCGCGGTGATCTGGTCACGGACCGACCGCGAGGCGCGCATGCGCGTGCGCTGGTCCAGCGCAGCGGACTTCTCGGCAATCGGCGGCGAGCAGCATGTGCACACGCTGCAGGACAGCGACTACACCGGCAAGATCCTGCTGAACGGGCTGCCCGCCGGTGAGGAGATCCACTACGCCGTGGACTTCCTCGACCTCGGCGACTATCGCAGCCGCAGCGAACCCGTGACAGGCCGCTTCCGCACACCCCCGGCGGGCGACCGGGACATCCGCTTCCTCTGGTCCGGCGACAACGTCGGCCAGGGCTGGGGCATCAACCCGGAT
>JAWLGG010000438.1:0-3254 GCA_041685155.1 Chromatocurvus sp. | reverse complement strand
TGAAACCAATGAGCCGCGTCGCCGCTTCCGGATTGCGGCGACGTCAGTGACGGCCGGCATCGGTGTGATCGGTGTCGGGATTCCGTTTGTCGGATCGTGGAACCCGAGCGCGAAGGCGGAAGCCAGCGGTGCTCCGGTACGAGTTGATGTCAGCCGGATTGAGCCCGGCGCCATGGTCACGGTCGAGTGGCGCGGTAAACCCGTTTGGGTGCTGCGACGAACCAGCCAAAACCTGAAGACCTTGCGACAGCCATCACTTCGTCAGGAATTACGTGACCCCGACTCCGAGATCAATCAGCAACCAGAGTATGCCAGGAATGAATATCGCAGCATCCGGGAGGATATTCTGGTCGCGATGGCGATTTGCACTCACCTGGGCTGCATTCCGGGTTACTACCCCGAAGGAAGGGACGACGTTGAACATGCCTTGTATTTTTGTCCTTGTCACGGGTCAAGATTTGACCTGGCGGGCCGTGTCTTCAAAAACGTACCAGCGCCTACCAACCTCGTCATCCCCCGCCATCACTATTTCGATGACGACACCCTGGTAATCGGTGAAGACGCCTCTGTCGGTTAGCCTCGATCGTTCGAAGCTATGCCAGCAGCTCCTGCTATTGGCCCTGCACGTAATGTTCCGATCAATAGCGGCCCGGATCGGGACATAGACTGCCCGGCTCACCCTCCTCAGGCCACCACCTCCACCAGAGGCAGTCGAAGCCGCAGTTCCTCACCGTCGCCCACCAGATCGGCGAGCGTCGCGGTATCGAGCTCCTCATAAAAACCTTCCAGGCCTCGCCGCAACAGGCCAGACAGCTTGCAGGCACCGGCGATGCGGCATTGGTTCCGGGCCGGATTGAAGCACTCCACGAACTCACTGGTATCTTCCAGCGCGCGAACGACATCGCCGACACCGATTTGCTCTGGCGCCAGCGCCAGCCGAATGCCGCCGTTGCGGCCGCGGACCGTTTGCAGGTAGCCAAGCTGCCCGAGCTGCCGGGCCGACTTCAACAGGTGGGCTCTGGACAGGCCAAAGGCACTGGCGATCTCGGGAATAGTGACAAGTCTCTGCGGATGAAGCCCGCAGTACATCAATATCCGCAACGAATAGTTCGTATAACTCGTCAAACGCATGCGTGTGTCTTGTCTCAGTCGATGTGCAGGGCCGCGTCATGCGATGACGCCGACAACGTCTGCTTGTGCCAGCCCCTTTAAGTAGCATTCAATTTAACACTTAATGCCGGGCGCGAGAACCCACCCTTCAAGCACCGCGGGATGACGACGAACGACCAGAACAGCACCGTGCCAGGCAGCAACCTCAAGAGAGCCTTGAAAGACGGCGGACCGGAAACGGCGCTTTCCTTCTGTAACATCACTGTTGCAACACCAGACGCAACATCATCGCCACGAGCAACAGCGCAGTCACGCTGGCTACCCAGATGCCGGCCATCCAGAGCAGACGTTTCCAGAAAGGTCGCTCTGGCGCATCTGAGCGCGGCGCCTCAATGGCAGGCCAGCGCAACCGGGGGCGTTTCACGTGTGGTAACCGTGGGCGTCGACCTTGCCCCGGAAAATCCAGTAAGACCAGGCAGTGTAGGCCAGGATCATCGGCAGCACCAGGGCAGTACCCCAGAGCATGAAGACCTGGCTGCTGTGGTCGGTAGCAGCCGCCCAGATAGTCACCGCGCCGGGAATCACGTCAGGAAATACACTGATGCCAAGGCCAACGAAGCACAACAGGAACACACCCAGAGTCAGCAGGAATGGAGCCAGTTCGTGGCCCGACTTCAGGCTGCGCGCGAAGGCCGCGCTGCAAAGTGCCACCAAAATCGGCACGGGAGCCACCCACAGCACCCGGGGCCAGGTCAGCCATTTCGCAAAGTAGGCCTCACTCAGAAACAGGGTGGCGATGCTTACGATGGCAATGGCGCCCAGCGTGGCTGCCCCCAGCCACCATGCCATGGCTCGCGCCTGCCGCTGCAGGGCCCCTTCGGTCTTCAGCACAAGCCAGGTAGCACCCAGCAGTGCGTAGGCGATCGCGACACTGACGCCGGTGGTAAGCGAGAACGGGGTCAGCCAGTCCCACCAGCCGCCGGCGTAGGCGCGGTCGCTGATCGCTATTCCCTGAAGCAGCGCGCCCAGCATGACACCCTGCGCGACAGCGGCGAGGAGCGAACCGCCGGTGAAGGCCAGATCCCAGAACCCGCGATGGGCAGGATCGCGCCAGCGGAACTCGAACGCAACGCCGCGAAACACCAGGGCAAGCAACATTGCGATGAGTGGCGCATACAGCGCGGAAAAGATGAGACCGTAGGCCAGCGGAAAGGCGGCCAGCAACCCGCCGCCTCCCAGCACCAGCCACGTCTCGTTACCATCCCACACCGGCGCAACGCTGTTCATGGCCGTGTCGCGCTCATGGCCGACCTTGAAGCGGCGGAACAGGATGCCAATGCCGAGGTCGAAGCCGTCCAGCACCACGTACACAAAAACGGCCAGAAAAATGATAAATGCCCAGATGGTGGTAAGGTCGATAATCATGAAGATGACCCTCGCTCAAGCGCGAGGGTTTCACGGCGTAGCGCAGCGGCTGGAGTGGTGCCCGCGCTGCGCACGGGAATATTGGGCGGCGCAGGCTCCTGAGGTATTGGGGGTTTGGCCATGAGCTTCACGATGTAAAGCACACCAGCGCCGAATACCGCAAAATACACGAGCACGAACGCAACCAGCGAAGCCGCCACGGCGGGGGCTGCCAGTGGCGATGCCGACTCGGCGGTGCGCATCAGTCCCTGTATGGTCCAGGGCTGCCGGCCGACCTCTGTAGTAATCCAGCCCGCAAGCACCGCGATGAGGCCCGACGGTCCCATCACCAGTGCGAAGCGGTGTAGAGGCCTCCATTCGTAGAGCTTGCCACGAACGCGCGCCAGAAGACTCACCGCACCCAACCCTGCCATCAACAGCCCGAGGACGATCATGATACGGAAGGCCCAGAATACAACGCCAACGGGAGGATGATCCGTTGCGGGCACGGTATCCAGGCCATCCAGCGGGGCATTCAGATCATGCTTGAGGATAAGCGAAGACAACTTCGGGATCTGGATCGCGTAGTCAACGCGGCTCTCAGCACTGTTCGGGATGCCAAAAAGAATTAGCGGTGCGCCGTCCGGGTAGCTCCGGTAATGCCCCTCCATGGCCATCACCTTGACGGGCTGGTGCTCCAGCGTGTTCAGGCCATGCAAGTCGCCAAGCACAATCTGCAG
>JAWLGG010000437.1:0-3255 GCA_041685155.1 Chromatocurvus sp. | reverse complement strand
GCTGCCACCGCCACCCGCACCGTGTGCGCGCGATCAGCGGCCGATATGCCGGTATCGATGCCTTCGGTCGCCTCAATGGACAGCGTGAAGCTGGCATTCTCCGCGGCGGCGTTTTCCACCATGGGCGGCAGGTCGAGCTGCAGGCAGCGCTCGCGGGTCAGGCCCAGGCAGACGAGGCCGCGGGCGCGGCGGGCCATGAAGGTGACGTGTTCCGCGGTGCAGTGCTCCGCCGCGACCATCACCACCCCCTCGTTGCGCGTGTCGCCATCGTCATCCAGCAGCACGACCATGCGGCCGAGCCGGATATCGCTGAGCAGTTCCTCCACCGTATTGATGCTGTCGTCCTGAAGGCCTGGGCTCATGACAGGTACCCGTTGTCGGCGAGGGTCTGCAGGGAAACACCCCCGGTTGCAGGAACGGCCGCCGCGTCACCCAGAACCAGCCGCTCCAGGTAGCGCGCAATCACGTCCACTTCCAGGTTGACCCTGGAGCCTGCGCAGTAGGTCCCGAAGACCGTCTCCGCCATGGTCTGTGGAATGATGTTCAGGTCGAATTCTGCACCGTTGACGCCATTGACCGTGAGACTGGTACCGTCCACGCAGATGCTGCCCTTTCGGGCGATATAGCGCGCCAGATCGTCCGGCGCCCGCAGCACGACCCGCCATGAGCGACCGTCTTCATACAGCCGGCACACCTCGCCGACGCCGTCGACGTGACCGCTGACAATATGCCCGCCGAGACGGGTCATCGGCGTCAGTGCCTTTTCCAGGTTGACCCTGGAACCGGGTGCAAGATCGCCCAGCGTGGTGAAGCTCAGGGTCTCCACAGACACGTCGGCCCAGAAACCGTCACCGGGCAGGTCGACCACGGTCAGGCAGACACCGTTAGTGGAAATGCTGTCGCCGGGCTGGACGTCGCCCAGGGGCAGCTTTCCCGTGCGCACGCGCAGACGGGTATCACCGCCCCGGGGTTCCAGGGCGGCAATCTCGCCGACTGCCTGCACAATACCCGTAAACATGTGTTACTCCTCTGACATGTGAGACGTGTGCGACGCGCGCGGAACGAGGGTGAAGCGCCAGTCGCTGCCGACGCGACGCACGTCCACCGTGGACAACTCCACCTTGTCCGCCATGCTGTCCAGCGGCAGCTGCAGCAGCGGTTGCGCCGAACTGCCCAGCAGGCAGGGCGCCATGTACAGGATCAGCTCATCGACCAGGCCGGCCTGCAGCAACGCGCCGGTCAGGGCCGGCCCGGATTCTACCAGAATCTCGTTGCAGCCACGCGCCGCCAGCGCCTGCATCACGGCGGTGAGTTCCAGCCCGGAGGGCGACGGGGGAATCGCCAGCTGCTCGACATGCGATGGCACGGTGGTGACCGGCGTCTCCAGGGCATGCATCAGCAGCGTCGGTGTCCCCGCCGACAGCACCCGCGCCGAGGCCGGCACGCGCCGGCGGGAATCCAGCACCACGCGCAGGGGCCGGCGATCCCCCGGTGGCTCCGCCTCACCCAGGCTGTCCGCAAAACTCTCCGCACGCACGGTGAGAGCGCAGTCGTCGGCAAGCACGGTGCCCGAGCCGGTCAGAATCGCGCAGCTGGCCGCTCGCAGTCGCTGCACATCGGCCCGTGCCTCGGGGCCCGTGATCCACTGGCTCTCCCCCGAGGCCATTGCCGTTCGCCCGTCAATCGACATGGCGAGTTTGGCACGCACGCGGCCGCGGCCGCGGCGCATGCGCAGGACGAATCCGGCGATCATGGCCTCTGCCTGGTCGGCGAGCAGACCCGACTCCACGGTGATACCTGCATCGCGCAGGATCTGCAGACCCCTTCCCGATACGCGTGGGTCGGGATCCTGAAAGGCAGCCACGACACGCGTCACGCCGGCATCGATCAGGGCCCCGGTACAGGGCGGTGTCCGGCCGTGATGCGCGCAGGGTTCCAGCGTGACATAGGCCGTTGCCCCCCTGGCCGACCCGCCGGCGGCTCGAAGGGCCATGACTTCGGCGTGCGCTTCGCCCGCGCGCTGGGTGTAACCCTCGCCAATCACTGTGTCATCCCGGACCAGGACGCAGCCCACGTGGGGATTGGGCGCAGCAATAAATCGGCCGCGGGCGGCAAGCACCAGCGCACGCGCCATGAAGGCCCGGTCGCGGGCAGCGTGGTCGCCATGGCTCATGACTCAGACGTCGCTATCGACAACGGGACGGGGTTCGGCCTCGAGGCGCTCAATGGCATCGCGGAACTCGGCGATGTCCTGGAAACTGCGGTAGACAGACGCAAAGCGCACATAGGCCACCTGGTCGAGCTGCTTCAGGTTGTCCATGACCAGTTCACCGAGCACGCGGGAATTTATCTCCCGCTCACCAGTTGCGCGCAGGGAATGCTTGATCTGGCTGATCACGGATTCTATGGACTCGATCGATACCGGGCGCTTCTCCAGTGCCCGCTGAAAACCCGCGCGCAGCTTGTCCTCGTCGAAGGGCTCCCGGTTACCGTTCTGCTTGATGATCCGGGGCATGACCAGCTCCGCCGCCTCATAGGTGGTAAAGCGCTCGTGGCAGGAGAGACACTCGCGACGCCGGCGCACCTGCACGCCCTCCGCAACCAGCCGGGAGTCGATCACCTTGGTATCTTCCGCTGAACAGAAAGGACAGTGCACGCGTCAGGCCCTCCGGGCGCTGTGGGTCAGGCAGCCGCCGCACCCGCCGACCGGGCGCGACTGTACACCGGGAAGCGGCCACAGATTTCCAGCACCCTGCCCTTGACCTCGGCGATGGTCGCATTGGCGTCACCCGCCTCGAGCGCGGCGAGGACGTCGCACATCCAGTGCGTGAGCTCGCGGGTTTCCGCCTCGCCAAAGCCACGCGTGGTAATTGCCGGCGTACCGACGCGCAGCCCGGACGTGACAAAGGGTGAACGGGGATCATTCGGCACCGCGTTCTTGTTCACCGTGATGTTGGCCAGTCCCAGCGCCTCGTCAGCCTCCTTGCCGGTGTAGGGCTTGCCGATCAGGTCGACCAGCATGAGGTGGTTGTCCGTGCCGCCAGAGACGATACTGATGCCGCGCTCCATGAAGGTCGCGGCCATCGCGCGCGCATTGTGCACCACCTGCTTCTGGTACTCGACGAAGGCCGGCGACTGGGCCTCGAGAAAACTGATTGCCTTGGCCGCGATCACGTGCATCAGCGGACCGCCCTGGCCGCCGGGGAACACCGCGCTCTGGAATTTCTTCTCCAGGTCGGGATTGGATCGCGCGAG
>JAWLGG010000436.1:0-3259 GCA_041685155.1 Chromatocurvus sp. | reverse complement strand
GGCGCCTCTCTAATATGCGGGAATAGCTCAGTTGGCAGAGCGCAACCTTGCCATGGTGGAGGGGGGGCGCCCAGCCTCGCCGGGTACCGGCGACCACGGCGGTGGTGAAAACGTAGTGACAATGCGGGAATAGCTCAGTTGGTAGAGCGCAACCTTGCCAAGGTTGAGGTCGCCGGTTCGAACCCGGTTTCCCGCTCCAGTTTACCCAGACAGAGGCTCGGTGGCAGAGTGGTTATGCAGCGGATTGCAAATCCGTCAACGCCGGTTCGATTCCGACCCGAGCCTCCATAATACTTTTTAAATCAGAGCTTTAAGCACTTAAAGCAGATTTTTCTTTAAGTGGATTTCAGCAGGTTTTCCTCCGCCAGGGCGCGCTGCCTGGCCAATTCCTGATCGATGTACAGAAAGGAATCGCGCGCTAGCGGATGGTCTCGCAGTGGTTCGAGTAGCGGATCCAGCGCTGTCCACCACTCCAGCCATCCATTCTCGACGGCGGACGAGAGTTCGCGTGCCGCCGTGTCCACCTCACCCTCAAATGCTGCAATGCGGGCCGCCAGGTAATCAAGACCACTGTCCGCGTAGAATCTTCCCCTGGCGCTCTCAAGGCGGGACGCACATTCGGCGAGGTACCTGCTTGCGGTTGACTCGTCGTCAACCTGCCGATAGGCCAGTGCAAGCTCTATCCCGGGGCTGCACATCGGTGAGCCGAACCGGTCCTCATCGCTGAACAGCGCATCCGCGCCAACGAGTATGTCGGCAGCGATAGTGTTATTGCCATCCAGATAGTGGTACCAGGCCGCTTCGAAGGCTATCCATGGGTCCTCCGGATTTGCCGCGCGCAGGAACTCCATGCGTGCGTGCAACTCTTCATACTTGCCCTCGATCAGGAGAACATTGGTATCACCCCCGGCGCTGTCTGCGAGCGGGCGGAAAGCGTCTGCCATCTGCAGTCCGAACAGCACGCTGGCATAGCTTTCGAGGTACGCGGTGGTTTCCGGAGACAGCTCGCTGGCCCGTTTCCAGTGCGTCAGGCTCAGCGCCAGGTTCCCCTCGCGAAATGCGGCATCCGCAAGCCCCCTGTGGCCGAGCGGGTTCTCCGGCGCCATCGTGATAAGGCGCTCAAATGTCTTGCGGGCAGCGTCAAATTCGCCCCGCAGGGACTGCTCAAGCCCCAGATTGTGAAGAATCGCCGGTGCGGTCGGGTCCAGTTCTGCCGCCCTTTCCAGAGCACGCATTGCGCCCTGGTAACGCTGTTCCGCTTTCAGGGAAAGATAGCGCCACAGGTGAACCTGCGGAAGATTCGGGTTCAGGGACAAGGCCTTGTCGAAGTGCTCAATTGCTGTCGCATTGTTCTGCAGGAGGGCCTCGACACGACCCAGGTTGGCAAAGGCCTCGGGCAGCTTGTCATTGATGACAAGGGCGCGCTCCACGTTCTGCCTGGCCACCTGCGCCGCGACGGCGGCGTCTATGTTTCCGAAGGTCTCTCCCCGATCCGCCAGTAACCACATGGTTTCCGCCAGGCCGATATAGGCAGGAGCATACTCCGGATCAAGACCGATGCTTTGCTCGAACAGGCGGCGGGACTCCTTTATGGCTTCCGCGGTGCGTTCACGTAACCCGGCGCGTCCTTTCAGGTAAAAGACATAAGCGTCGCTGCTCGCCGTTTTCGATCCGGACAGTTCGTCGGATTCGAGATAGCGGTCCTGAAGAAGGTTGGTAACGGAGCGGGCGATATCTTCCTGTACGCTGAAGATATCGGTGAGGCTGCGACTGAAGCTCTCTGACCAGAGAACCGTGCCGTCCTCGGTATTGATGAGTTCGGTACGAACCCGCAGCCTGTCGCCACTGGCCTGCACACTGCCAGTGAGCACGGATGCGCTATCCAGCTCACGACCAACGGCGATGGGGTCAAGTCCGTTCGCTGTCAATGAAAAGCTGGCGCTGCTGGAGGCGACAGTCAGGTTGTCGATTCGTCCAAGCAGTGTGGTGAGCTCTTCCGCGATGCCCTCGGCCAGAAATGTCTGATTCCGGGTCGGACTCAGGTCGCGAAAGGGCATGACGGCCATCGACTGCTCCATGGCGATGGTATTGACCGTGTCAGAATCGGTGTCCAGCCGCTCGCGCAATTGTTCAAAAAGAACGTATCCGGATGCAGACGCGCCCAGGGCGATGACAACAAGTCCAAGCCAGTGCCAGGGCGATAGCGGCTTCAGCTCACTTTCGTCGGCCCGCCCCGAGCGGGTCAGTCGGCCGCCTGAAAAGTCGAAGAACCAGGATATATAGCAGGCAATCGGGAACCCGGCGACGGCGATGGTGCCGATAAGGCTGCTGACCCAGGCCGGTAGTGCGAACACCGGGCCAAGCTCGTTGAAGACCTGAATAACCAGCCATGCCGTTACGGTGTAGGCCGTGACGGCCTGTATCACGCCCCGGCGCCGCAGTTCAGGTAAGAACCTCTGGATCAATGAAGAATCCTGCTTGTGTGTAACTCGAGCGTCAGAGTATCGGTCACTCCGGTCGCTGACAACAACTGGACCGCTGTCAGCTAGAGGGACAGAGCACGCAAAAATCGCTTTATCACATGGGGACGGGTTAAGCTCCATCTCTGGACTGAACAGATTCAACAGGAGTTGTCATGAGAAACTCACGCGATATACCTCCGCCCGGCCTTTTTCGGGCAACCCTGAGCGTCGCAGGGATTCTGTTGAGTCTTGTGTCGATTGTTGCCGAGGCCGGACTTATCCGCAGAGGAGGGGTCACGTTCAGCTCAGCACCGACACAGCCGGGAACTGCAGTCTACATGCTCCCCATGAACCTGTTCCCTGACGGCAGTTCAACTCCGGAGGAGCAGATTATTGATTCAGATGCCCTGGTCGGCGCCTACAGGTTCTCGTTCACCGAGGGCGATGGCGAACCTTTCCAGGCCCACCACAACTGGGGAGAATACTGCGGGGAGATCGGCTTTGACGTCGAGACTCCCGGCAGTCTTCCCGGATGTTACTTCACCCTCGGTCGAGAGGAGACTCTGTCCTGGGGCGGGCATGCAGTCGGTGTACCGCAGCTCAACCCGGGGGCAGCTGTTGGCGCAGCAGCGGACAAGCCTGCCGTACCCGGTTTTTCCTATGCATGGAATATCGCCGGCCTTGATGAACCCGGAGCAACACAACGTATTACGGATGCGGCCCTGGGTGTCTACCTGACCTACGAAGAAGCCTTCCAGTCGGACCCGGGGGCCTACATTGATACCGAGGGTTGTTTC
>JAWLGG010000031.1:0-13582 GCA_041685155.1 Chromatocurvus sp. | reverse complement strand
CCGATCTGAGAACGCCCCGCGCAGGCCTGTGCGCCGGCGAGCGCATCGGCGAAACCGCGCTTCGCGAGACGCTCGGCAATCTCCCGCGCCCGGCCCGCGCGCGCGGCCTGAAGAAAGGCGATGCCATCGGCGAGCACCGGCGAATCGATGTCGAAACCCAGACCGACGACATGCACACCGGCCCCCGACCACTGGCAGGACAACTCGACGCCGGGCACCAGCGACACGCCTCTGACCGCGGCGAGGTCGCGACCCTCGCGGTAGCCGTCCAGGGTATCGTGATCGGTCATGGCCAGCAGGGAGACGCCCGCCTGCGCCGCGCGCTCGATCAGCTCGGCAGGCGCCAATGCCCCGTCCGAGGCCAGCGTGTGGGTGTGGAAGTCGACGCGCTCAGTCATTACACTGCGAGCGCCAGCGTCCGGTGGCCGGCCGCGGCACGCCGGCGGGAAAACGCTATACTCTGTCTCATCGCGACGAGTCTACCACGACAGGAAACCCGGTCCCCATGAAACAACTGCTGGAATTCGTGCCGATCGCCCTGTTCTTCATTGTCTACCAGCTGGACGGTGAGGCCCTGTCGATAGGCGGCTGGACACATACCGTGGACGGCATATTCACGGCCACCGCTGTCCTTATTGCCGCGACGGCCATGCAGGTGGTGATCGCCTCGCTCATGGCGCGCAAGCTGGAAAAGCGCTCGGCCTGGACGCTGGTTGCGGTGGCCGTCTTCGGCGGGCTCACGCTGGTGCTGCGCGACCAGACCTTTATCCAGTGGAAGCCCACGATCTTCAACTGGGCCCTGGCCCTTGCCTTCGCCGCCTTTCACTTCATCGGCGATCGCAACCTGATGGAGCGCACGCTCGGCGCACAGCTGCAGCTGCCAAAAGCCGTCTGGGCGCGCCTCAACCTGCTGTGGATCGCCAACTTCGCACTGGTCGGCGCCCTCAACCTGTGGGTGGCATACGGTTTCAGCGAGGCGACCTGGGTGAGCTACAAACTGTACTCGGCCATCGGCTTCACCCTGCTGCTGACGGTACTCACCGCGGTCATGGTCAGCCCCCACCTCAAGCAGGCCGAAGCCTCCACCGGAGAGAACGGCTAGCGCGCCCCATGCCCTGAAGGACACGCATCATGTACTACGCCATTATCGCCGAGGACGCCACGGACAGCCTGGACAGGCGCCGGCAGGCACGGCCCGCGCACCTGTTGCGGATCCAGGCGCTGGTGGATGCGGGCCGCATCCTCCTGGCCGGCCCGCATCCGGCGATCGACAATGCGGACCCCGGCTCCGCGGGCTTCACCGGCAGCCTTATCGTCGCGGAATTCGACAGCCTCGAGGAGGCGACCACCTGGGCCAATGCCGATCCCTACGTCGACGCGGGCATATTCAGCCGCGTGGTGGTCAAGCCTTTCGTGCCCGTGCTGCCCTGAATCCCGGCGGCCGTGCTATCCTTGCGCCGCTTTTCGACCAGCAAAGAGGACATCCCACCGATGACGGCCCTGCGTCTACTCGCCCTGACCAGCCTGCTGTTCTGCCCGCTACTGCAGGCCCAGAATACCGTGTATGTCAGCGACGAGGTCTTTATTGTCCTGCATGCCGGTCCCGGCACCAACTACCGCTGGCTCGCCAAGCTGAATCCCGGCGATGCACTGACCCCGGCAGGCACCGCGGAAGACGGCGAGTGGACCGAGGTCAGCACCGCAGGGGGAACCGACGGCTGGGTGCGCAGTGAATTCATCTCGTCGGACAAGCCAGCCCAGGTGCAGCTGCCCGAGGTGGCAAGCAGGCTCGCCGCCGCAGAGTCACGCAACGCGGCGCTGCGCACGGAGCTCAGCGCCGCATCGCAGGCGCGAGAGGAGAACGCACAGCTGGCCACCGATACGCAGGCGGATCTCAAGGCCACGGCAGAGGAGCTGGCGGCGTTGAAGAAGACCTCCAGCCGGGCCATTCAGCTCGACACTGACAATCGACGCCTCGTCGAGGAGGTCGAGACCCTGCGCTCCGAGGTCGACATGCTCAAGGCCGACAACCAGCGCCTGTCAGAGAAGCTGCGCAGCGGCGCCTTTCTCGATGGCGCCCTGGCCGTGCTTCTCGGCGTCGGCATCACGCTGGTCGTACCGCGCCTGTGGCCGCGTCGGCGCAGCAGCTCCAGCTGGGCCTGAATCATGTGGAGACCACTCATGCAAAAATCCCTCTTGCTCATCGTCCCGGTCCTGGCGCTGGCCGTGCTCTGCACCGCACCGGCCCGCGCGCAGACAGAGCTGCCCAACCCGCTGGTCGTCATCGCCACCAACCAGGGCACGATCACCCTGCGGCTGTTCCGGGACAAATCCCCGGTCACGGTGGAAAACTTTCTCGCCTATGTCGATGAAGGCTTCTATGACGGCACGATCTTCCACCGTGTTATCGCAGACTTCATGATCCAGGGCGGTGGCTTCCTGCCCGACCTGACGGAAAAGCCCACCCGCGACCCGATCGTCAACGAGAGCCGCAATCGCCTGCACAACGTGCGCGGCACGGTCGCCATGGCGCGCACCAGCGACCCGGATTCTGCCACTGCCCAGTTCTTCATCAACCAGCGCACCAACCTGCAGCTGGACTGGACCCCGGGCAGCGAGGGCTACACGGTGTTCGGCGAGGTCATAGGCGGCATGTCGGTGGTCGACTACATCACCACCGCCCCGGTGCGTCAGGTCGGCGGCCTGGACAATGTGCCGGAGGACGCGGTGATCATCGAGTCGGTCCGGCGCAAGAGCCTGCTGTGACCGCGCTCAGCGTCAACCTCAACAAGATTGCCCTGTTACGCAACTCCCGCGACACGCGGTCACCGGACGTGGTCGAGCATGCAGATATCTGCATACAGGCAGGGGCCGAGGGTATCACCGTGCACCCGCGCCCGGATCAACGTCACATCCGCGCTCAGGACTGCCGCGATCTCGCCGCTGTGCTGTCCGTGGAATTCAATATCGAGGGCAACCCCTTCGCCGGGCCGCGCCGCAGTGAGCGTGCGGGCGTCGGCGACTACCCGGGGTTCATGCCGCTGGTGCGCGAACTGCGCCCGACGCAGGCAACGCTGGTGCCCGACGGCGACGACCAGCTCACCTCGGACCACGGCTTCGACCTGCGCCGGGACGGTGACAGGGTAACCGCCGTGGTTGCCGAGCTGCGCAGCCTGGGCGTGCGCAGCAGCCTGTTCATGGATCCGGACCCGGCGCAGATACGTTTGGCCGCAGAGACCGGCGCCGATCGCATCGAACTGTACACCGAGCGCTACGCCCGGGCCGTCGCCGGGGGCGTGGACGCCGCCGCTGTCCTTGCGCAGTATCGCGCCGCCGCCGCGCTGGCCGTGGAGCTTGGCCTCGGCGTCAATGCCGGCCACGATCTCAACCTGGACAACCTGCCTGCGTTCGCCACCATCCCCGGCCTGCTGGAGGTTTCCATCGGTCACGCCCTCACCGTCGACGCGCTCAGCCACGGCCTTGCCGAGACCGTGCGGGCGTACCAGCGTGCGCTGGGCAAGATCGCCTGAGTACCCCGCCCTCAGGTATCCATGCGCACCCGCTCGCCTGTATCCGCAAGGTAGACGCTGACCTGCCGGAACTCCGCCGACTCCCCGAGATCGGGCCAGGTGGTCGCCTCGGCCTGCAGCAGCGTGCGATAGGGTGGGTAGTCAAAGTCCCGCACCCGGGAATCCGCTACCAGCACCAGGGGAGCTCGCTCGAGAAACAGGTCAAGGCAGGCAAGATTGTCACGGTCGTACAGAACATCCGCCGCTGTCACCACATCGACCTCGCCATGCACATCGTCGTAGGCTGTCGCCAGGGTCAGCTCGACCCGGTTCAGCCGCGCATTCTCGGCGCAGGCGCGCAGGGCGTGCGGGTCGCTGTCACAGGCAATCACCTCCCGCGCACCGGCCAGCGCCGCGGCAATTGCGACCACGCCACTGCCGCTGCCGAAATCGAGTACGCGGCGCCCCCTGACGCGCTGCGGATGGCGCAGCAGCTCCGCCGCCAGCACCTGGCCGGAGGCCCAGCAGAACACCCAGTACAGCGGGTCCCGCATCAGGTGTCGCACCGCCTCCGGTCCCAGCTGCTGCTGGGGGTAATCGGCATTCAACAGGTACAGTACGACGCGATTACCGGTTAGGGGAAGCCGGGTCGCCTGCAAACGGGCACCGCTCAATGCCTGCGGCAGCAGCGCCGTCAGGGGGTTGTTGACCTTGCTGTTCATCGCGGCATGATACCGCCCTTCACCTGAAGGCTCACGATGCCCCATGGACATGCCGCCCTATCTGGTTCCGCACAGCCGCGAACCCATACGGATTCTCTACCGCGACGCGGAACTGCTGCTGGTGCGCAAGCCGGACCTGCTGCTCTCCGTCCCCGGCCGGCACCGGCTTAACCGTGACTGTCTGATCACGCGCCTGCAGACCGACTATCCCACCGCGCGCATAGTGCACCGGCTGGACCTGGACACCTCGGGCATCATGATCATTGCACTGACCGCCCGGAGCCAGTCCGTGCTCGGCCGCCTGTTCCAGGAGCGTCGCGTGTGCAAGGAATACGAGGCAATCGTGTACGGGCAGGTGGTCGACGACAGGGGCCAGATTGATCTGCCCATCGCCCGCGACTGGGAGAACCGGCCCCGACAGAAGATCTGTCGCGACAGCGGCAGGGACGCGCTGACCCACTACACGGTGACTGCACGCGAGGCAGACCGCACGCGTCTCCTGCTGGAGCCCGTGACGGGTCGCTCGCATCAGCTGCGCATCCACACGGCGAGCATCGGTCACCCCATCCTGGGTTGCGACATGTACGCCCATGCCGAGGCCCTGGGCATGGCACCGCGACTGCTGCTGCACGCATCGCGTATCGCCTTTCCCCACCCGCTGACCGAGGAGTGGATGGACGTCAGCTGCCCGCCGCCGTTCTGACAATCCTCTGCGTGGGCGCCTGCGTACAATTCCATTAGACTGTAAATAAAAACCGGATACCCGCCCGTGATCAACAGCAATCGCTCCGACAGCCGCGTTGTCATAGTCGCCAAGCCCAACCACTCTTCGTCCTGGCGCGCGAACAAGGCAGCCCTTTTCGCCCTCGCGGTGCCGTCACTCGGTGCCGCGATCGGCTTTACTGCACTGGGGGCGTGGCCGATTCTCCCGTTTGCGGGGCTGGAGCTCGCCGCCCTGGGCGGCGCCCTGTACTACGTCAACTGGAAACTCGAGTACCGACAGGTCATTACCCTGTGTGAAACCAGCGTGCGCATCGACAAGGGGTATTACGCACCCCGCCAGAGCTGGCAGTTTGCCCGAAGGGAAGCAGCACTTGCGGTCACCCCGGAGGCGCACCCCTGGGAAGGACCGCGCATGATGCTGCACGACCATTCCGAGTCAGTGCCCGTCGGGGAATTCCTCAACCGGGAGGAAGCGCTGTCCCTGCTCGCGCTGTTGCGCAGTGAGGTTCCCGTAGGGACGCACAGTGCCCGCGCGCGGGTATCGATCTAGCCTGCATGGCTCACCGATTCACGGCGGCGGCCGCGCGACGGAGTGCCGCGCAGGCGGCGTGTCGCAGGTCAGCCGCCGTCGGGAAGGCCGCCCACCTGAGTGGCGGACACACCGATCTGGTTGACGGCGTCGCGTGAGGCCGATGCAGCGGCTTCGCGCTGCTCCCGGGTCGTGCACACCCGGTCACTGATGCGCGTACCGGTGCGCTGGACCTGCCTGCAGATCACGCCATCATCGTCTGCGTCGTTGCTCGCCACGGCCTGTTGTGCAGAACCGGTCGCCGTTGATGCGCCCCCGGTGCCCGCTGTCCCGGCACAGCCCACAAGCACCAGCAGTCCCAGTCCTAGAACACCCTTCCAGTAAGTCACTACAGCTCCCCCTCACGGCGCCGCCGTCGATTTTGTTTCGTTATACGTCGACTCTACCGGGTCGACCGGCATTTTGCACTAGTCGGCCCAGGCGTCAGCCTCTTGCGCGCAGAGGCCGGCGCAGCGGTATAATCCCGCCTCATTTTTCCGGAACGCCGCCATGACCAGTAACAAGGTCGGGTTCATCAGCCTGGGCTGCCCCAAGGCACTGGTGGATTCCGAACGCATTCTCACCCAGCTCAGACTCGACGGTTACGATATCGTCCCCACCTACGACGATGCCGACGTGGTGGTGGTGAATACATGCGGCTTTATCGACAGCGCCAAGCAGGAATCCCTGGACGCCATCCACGAGGCAGTCAGCGAGAACGGCCGCGTCGTTGTGACAGGCTGCATGGGCACAGGCAGCGACGCCGAGACCATCCGCCAGCGCTACCCCGGCGTGCTCAACGTCTCCGGGCCGGCGGCCTACGAGGAAGTCGTCTCCGCCGTGCACACCCATGTGCCGACGACCCGTGAACACAACCCGTTTACCGACCTGGTGCCGGGCACCGGACTGCGCCTGACCCCCCGCCACTACGCCTACCTGAAGATCTCCGAGGGCTGCAATCACCGCTGTCGCTTCTGCATCATCCCCTCCATGCGCGGCGACCTGGTCAGCCGCCCCATTGGCGAGGTGATGGCGGAGGCGGAGGGACTGGTGCGCAGCGGCGTACGCGAGCTCCTGGTCATCTCCCAGGACACCAGCGCCTACGGGCTGGACACCGGGTATCGAACCGGTTTCTGGGATGGACGCCCGCTGAAAACCGACTTCCTGTCCCTGTGCTCCGCCCTCGGCGAACTCGGCGTGTGGGTGCGGCTGCACTATGTCTACCCCTATCCGCACGTGGACAGGGTGCTGCCGCTGATGGCCGACGGCCGGATACTGCCCTACCTGGATATCCCCTTCCAGCACGGCAGCCCCGCGGTGCTCAAGCGCATGCGCCGGCCGGCAGCCGCAGAAAAGGTACTCGATCGCATCCACGACTGGCGACGGCAGTGCCCGGACCTCACGCTGCGCAGCACGTTTATCGTCGGATTTCCCGGCGAGACCGAGGCCGAATTCCAGGAACTGCTCGACTTTCTGCAGGAGGCGCAGCTCGATCGCGTCGGCTGCTTCCAGTACTCGCCCGTGGCGGGGGCGGCGGCAAATGCCCTGCCCGACCCGGTGCCCGACGACGTCAAACAGGATCGCTGGGAACGCTTCATGGCCGCCCAGCAGGTCATTTCCGCGAACCGCCAGGCGGCCAGGATCGGGCGCTGGATCGAGGTCCTGATCGACAGCGTCGACGAGCACGGCGCCACCGGTCGCTCCCGCGCTGACGCGCCGGAGATAGACGGACTGGTGCACCTTGAAGGGGTGAGCGGCCTGCAGCCGGGGGATATCGTCGAGGCGCAGGTCACGGCGGCGGACGAGTACGACCTGTGGGCGGGCTGAACAGCCCGTGAATATCCTGCTGTTCTCGGCGCAGGAGCGTATTGCCGGCACCGCCGAAGTCAGGCTCTGCGGCGCCCGCGCCGGGCACGTGCGCACGGTTTACGGCGCCGTGCCGGGAAAGCGCCTGCGCGCCGGCGAAATCGGCGGCGAGGTGGGCGACGCGACGGTGGAGAGCATCGCCGACAACTGCGTGACCTTTACCTTTCATGCGCGACATCCGCCGCCGGCGAAACGCCCGCTGACCCTGGTCCTCGCCCTGCCGCGGCCGAAGATGCTGCGTCGCATGCTGCGCACCGCGGCCGAAACCGGGGTGCGTGACCTGCACCTGGTCAACGCCCGACGGGTGGAGAAAAGCTTCTGGCAGTCGGGCCTGCTGGACCCGGACAGCCTGCAGAACTACCTGATATCGGGACTCGAGCAGTCGATGGACACCGTCCTGCCGACGCTGCAGGTACACCGCGGCTTCCGGCCATTTGCCGAGGATCACCTGCCCGGCCTGGCCAGCGGCAGGCGCGGCCTCCTCGCCCACCCCGGTGCCCCCATTGCGTGTCCCGCGGATACAGCAGGGGAAACATTGCTCATGATCGGCCCCGAGGGCGGATTCATCGACTTCGAGGTGGAGCTGGCGCTGCGGGCGGGGCTGCTGCCGGTGTCACTGGGCAGCCGCACGCTGCGGGCAGAAACCGCACTCGCGGCCATGCTCGGCCGCTTTCTGGCGAGCCCCGGTGCGGAGTGCGCGATACCGGGGCCGGACGCCGCTGCAGTAGATCAGTCCTGCTAGACCGCAAGACCCACGGGACAGGTCACGCCAGTGCCGCCGAGGCCACAGTAGCCGCCGGGGTTCTTGGCCAGGTATTGCTGGTGGTAGTCCTCGGCGTAGAAGAACGGACCCGCCGGCGCGATTTCCGTCGTGATGTCGCCGTAGCCCGCAGCCTTCAGTGAGGACTGGAAGACGTCCCTCGAGGCCTCGGCCGCCGCCTGCTGTTCGTCGTTCATGGTGTAGATGGCAGAGCGATACTGGGTGCCGAGATCGTTACCCTGGCGCATGCCCTGGGTCGGGTCATGGCCCTCCCAGAAGCGCTGCAACAGTTCCGCGTAGCTGACCTGCCCGGGATCGAACACCACCAGCACGGCCTCGGTGTGTCCGGTCTTGCCGGAGCAGACCTCGCGGTAGGTGGGGTTGGGCGTGTAACCGCCGGCATAGCCCGCCGCGGTCGTGTGGACACCGGGTAGTTGCCAGAACAGGCGCTCCACGCCCCAGAAGCAGCCCATGCCGAAGACGGCCTCCTGCAGATGGGGCGCAAAAGGCCCCGCCAGCGGGGTATCCAGCACCGCGTGGCGGGGCGGTACCGGCATGGCCTCCGAGCGGCCGGGCAGGGCCTCGTCCGGGCCGGGTATGGCGTGCTTGCGCCGCAGTTCGAACAGTTTCGACATGCTGTGGACTCCACTGTGAGATGACGGGCCCGCGTCGCGGGCTCCAATGCCGTTAGTGTAATACGCAGCGGCCGCAGAAACAGGTCGGGGCCGGTTGGTCCCGACAGGGCTTCGCTATACTATCCTGCTTTAACCTGCGGTCCGGCTGCAGGCCGCTCTCCACACCACACAGGGCACACGGCAGACCGACATGGCAAAACCGCCCGAAACGCGCCGGCAGAACAGTGAGGTCACGCGCTTCCTGCAGAAGCAGCGTGCGATCCGTCAGTTCGTGGAGCGCAATCCGCGACTGCTTTTCGCCGTCGATGCCACCGCGAGCCGCCAGCCCACCTGGGACATGGCCTGTCATCTGCAGGGCGAGATGTTCAGCGCCACGGCCCCGATTGCCGCGCTGTCCGTGCAGCTGTGCTTCTACCGTGGATTCCGTGATTTCCAGGCATCGGGCTGGCTCAACGATACCGCGACGCTGCGCGGGCTCATGGCCCGGGTACGCTGCGAGGCCGGCCAGACACAGCTGCAGCGTGTGCTGCGCCACGCCCTGGACGAGCACGGCCGGGTGGCCGTACGCGCACTGGTGTTCATCGGCGATGCCATAGAGGAACCGGCAGGCGGCCTGCTGGACCTGGCGGGGCAGTGTGGCCTGCGCAGACTGCCCCTGTTCCTCTTCCAGGAGGGCAGCGACCCGACGGTCCAGCAGACACTGCAGCAGATGGCCTCTCTCAGCGGCGGCGCGCACTGCCGCTTTGACCACAGCAGCGCCCGCACACTGCAGGAGTTGCTCGGTGCCGTGGCCCGCTTCGCCGCGGGCGGGCGCCCTGCATTGCAGGATGATCGCTCGGGAGGTGCTAGACTGCTCCTCTCACAGATCAAGGATTGAGGAAGCCCGGTGCCGAAACTGGTCCTGCTGCTGGCGGTCATTGCCATTTTCTACATTCTGCTCAAGCGGGTGCAGGGTCTGCCCCCGCACAGGCGTCGCGCGGAGACCACGAAGATTGCCATCGGCGCTGCCGTCGTCGCCGTGGTCATTCTCACGCTCGCGGGGAAAATGCACTGGGTCGGCGCCGCCCTGACCGGCCTGCTCGTGATCATGCGGCAGTCGCTGCCGCTGCTTGTGCGCCTCTTTCCATTTCTCTCTCAGTGGCGGCAGCAGCGCGCGCAGGCGGCGGGCGGCGGCAGGAACTCGACCGTCACCACGCGCATCCTCGCGATGTACCTCGATCACGAGAGCGGTGCCCTCTCCGGCGAGGTCCTGCAGGGGCCCTTCGCGCAGTGGCGTCTCGATGAAATGGACCGCGGACAGCTCGACGAACTGCGCGACTACTGCCAGCGCGAGGACCCGGAGTCCGTTCAGCTGCTGGACCCGTACCTTGAACAGCGGTTTCCCGACGAGGAGCCCGCCTCGGGCGGAGGAACAGGCGCCAGGCCGGACAGCGGCTCCATGAACCGACGCGAGGCAATGCAGATTCTTGGCGTCGAAGACGAAGCGTCACGGGACGATATCGTTGCAGCGCATCGCAAGCTGATGCAGAAGCTGCATCCCGACCGCGGCGGCAGCGATTACCTGGCCGCCAAGATCAACGAAGCAAAGGACTTTCTGCTTGGACAGAGTTGAAACGGAGGCTGCATGACAGAGGTCTATGTCATCAGGGACCAGAACGGATGGTACTGGGGCAAGTCGAAGGAGTGGCAGGACGGGCGCGACCCCAGGCAGCTGGCGCGCTACCGGCATCGCGATGAGGCGGTGAATACACTGGTGGAGCTCAGCGCCCGGGATATCGACCTGCGCGGCGAGGTCCTCGCCGCCAGCCTGAGCGAACGCGGAGAACCACAGGTTGCGCCCGGAAGCTTGAAGCTGGCCGAAGAGGCCCCATAACTGAACAAATCACACGACCAGGACCGAACGCCATGCCCATGCGCATACTGTTGTTTCTTGCCACCAACCTCGCCGTGCTGGTGCTGGTCGGCACGATCTTCAACCTGCTCGGATTCCAGGGGCTGCTGCAGGAAAACGGCGTCGACCTGAACCTCCAGGCCCTGCTGGTATTCTGCGCCCTGTTCGGCTTTGGCGGGTCGTTCATCTCGCTGCTGATATCCAAGTGGATGGCCAGGCGCAGCACCGGTGCCCAGGTTATCGGGCAGCCGCGCAACCGCGACGAGCAGTGGTTGCTGGAGACGACCCGCGAGCTCGCGCAGAAGGCCGGTATCGGGATGCCCGAGGTCGCGATTTTCCCCTCGGAGTCCCCCAACGCCTTCGCCACCGGCTGGAATCGCAACGCCGCCCTGGTCGCGGTCAGCGCCGGTATGCTGCGTACCTTCCCGCGGGAAGAGGTGCGGGCGGTCATGGCGCATGAGATCGGGCACGTCGCCAACGGCGACATGGTCACGCTGACGCTGATCCAGGGCGTGGTGAATACCTTCGTCATGTTCTTTGCCCGCGTCATCGGCCACACGGTGGACCGCGTGGTATTCAAGACCGAGCGCGGCTATGGCATCGGCTACTTCATCGTCACCATCGTCACGGAAATTGCCCTGGGCTTTCTCGCCAGCATGATCGTGTTCAAGTTCTCGCGCTGGCGGGAGTTCCGCGCGGATGCCGCCGCCGCAACGCTGTCGGATCGCGCCTCCATGGTCGGCGCGCTGGACCGTCTGCGCCGGCAGCAGACGCAGACGCAGGACCTGCCCGGTGAACTCACCGCCTTTGGCATCAGTGAGCAGGTCAAGCAGGGACTGGGCCGGCTGTTCAGTTCACACCCACCGCTGGAAGAGCGCATACGCGCCCTCAAGGGGAACTAGACTCATGACCTCGATATCCCGCGCCATCCGCTGGCCCGGCTACCTGGCCGTCGCCCTGCTGATCCTGATTCCGCTGGCGGTACTCACCGTGCGCTCCGGCAACTGGCAGCAGGGCCTGATGCTCTACGCGATTGCCTGCGCCGCCAGCGGCCTGCTGCTGGCGTGGTTCCTACTCGCCCTGGTATTGCCCTGGTTCCGCGACCAGCGCGCCGCCGTGCTGCGCTTTGGCGCTGCCACCGTGCCCGGCGCACTGCTTCTGGCCCTGGTTCTGGCGGCGCCGGACGTGCCACCGATCCACGACATCACCACCGACGTCAGCAACCCGCCACGCTTTTCCAATGTCGTGGTGGAGGCGCGGGGGGATGACGCAAACCCGCTGACGCTGGACAGCGACGTCATCGAGCAGCAGCTGGAGGCCTACCCGGATCTGTCGACGCTGGTATCCGAAACCTCGATACGCGATACCTTCGAGCGCAGCGAACAGATAGCCCGCGACCTGGGCTGGGAGATACTGAATGCCGACCTCAATGCCGGCAGGATCGAGGCGGTGGACACCACAGCGATCATGGCCTTCAAGGACGACGTGGTGATCCGCGTGAGCAGCAACGCCGGGGGCACGCAGGTTGACCTGCGATCGGTGTCCCGCGTGGGGGTCAGTGATCTCGGTGCCAACGCCGAGCGTATCCGGGCATTCAGCGAGGCGTTTCGCCGCGGATGACGGGGCCTGAGCCACGGCTTACGTTCATCGGGCGGCTCTGCACCGCATGGCTGCTGGCGCTCGTTGCCGTCGGCTGCGACGCCGACACCGGCAGAAACAGCGCACAGCCCGGCTACCCGGATTTCGCCACGGACGACGAGACCAACACCATGCAGGTGTTCAGCGCCGCCAGCCCGGCGGTCGTCAACGTCACCAGCACCACCCTGCGGCGCAGCCTGTTCAGCCTGAACGTGCAGGAGATACCGCGCGGATCGGGCACCGGCTTCATCTGGGACAGCAGCGGCCTCGTCGTCACCAACTTTCACGTCATCGCCGGCGCGCAGCGCCTGACCGTGAGCCTGCAGGACCGCAGCGAATACAGCGCCGAAGTGATCGGCGTCGCTCCGGAGAAGGATCTCGCGGTACTGCGACTGCTGGACCCCCCCGACGAGCTGGTCACCCTGCCTCTGGGAGACTCCTCGGAGCTGGCGGTAGGTCGCAAGGTACTGGCCATCGGCAATCCCTTCGGCCTCGACACAACGCTCACCACCGGTGTGGTCAGCGCCCTCGGGCGCGAGATCCGGGCGCCGAGCAACCGGCGCATCCGCGGCGTCATCCAGACGGACGCCGCCATCAATCCCGGCAATTCCGGCGGACCGCTGCTCAACTCACTGGGCCAGCTGATCGGCGTCAATACCGCGATCTACAGCCCGAGCGGCGCCAGTGCCGGGATCGGCTTCGCGATTCCCGTCAACACGGTCAGGGATGTCGTTCCCCAGTTGATCAGCTACGGCCGCATGCTGCGCCCCATCATGGGCCTGGAGCTGGCGAGTGATGGCTGGATCCGCCGCTACGGCATCGAGGGCCTGCCCATCGTTCGCGTCTTTCCCGACCTGCCCGCGGATCGCGCCGGCCTCAGCGGCGCCTTCCGCAACGCCCGCGGAGACATCGTGCTGGGGGATGTGATCACGGCCATTGATGGTCGGCCGGTGCGCAGCAACGACGACTACCTGTCGATACTCGAGAAACGCAAGGTCGGCCAGACCATCACCGTGAGCGTGCGCCGCGGAGACGACGAACGCGAGGTCGAGGTCACGTTATCCGAATCGCAGTAGGACAAGGACAAGGGCAGTGACGAAGGCGAAATAGCGATGGGATCGGGGTGGAAGTGGTTGCTGCTGGCAATCTTCATCATTGTGCTGGGCGTGGTGCAGTTCATACCGGGCTGAATACCCGCGCAGGGCGGACGCCGGCAGGCCCGGGTTTACCCGGCCAGCCGGCGCGCAGGTTCGCGAGTTGAACATCAGTT
>JAWLGG010000435.1:0-3272 GCA_041685155.1 Chromatocurvus sp. | reverse complement strand
GCCGCCTATGGTGGTCGGGCTGAACAGGGTGGGGTAGGGGCTGTCGCTCACGCTAGCGTCCTTGCTGTTGGTGCCCTCAGGCGGCGACGTCGTCGGCGGACGTGGGTCCCGGCGCGGTATCCCGGGCCTGCAGATTGCGCATCACGTTGCGTATCAGCCGATCCCTGTCATCGGCCAGGCGGGTGTCATCATCTGTCGTGCGCTGGTAATGCTCTATGCCAGCCTCGGCATCGATACCCTTGTGCTCGAGTACGCGCTCCAACAGGTACTGCCGCTCGCGCAGGGCCGAGACTTCCGCGGTCAGCTCGAGCACCATGCTGATGATCTCGTCGACGCCGTCGGCGGCAAAGTACTGGTTGCGACGACCGCGCGCGCGGCGCGGAATTTCCGGTTCACTCATGTCACCTGTCCTCTGTCTGTGCTCTGTCTGCGATCAGGCGCTCTTCCAGGCGCCGAAGCCGTACCAGCGCGTACCCTTGGGATCCATGCGCCCGGTAAGGGTGTCGAAGGTGGCCGGCGCATTGATGTCCCTGGCAAAAGCCTCCTCGCCGACAAAGGTGTACCGGGGCAGCGTGGCCTGGATGAACGCATCCGACCCGAAACCCGCATCGGCCACCAGTTCGCGGTAGTCCTGGTCGCGGAAGCCCTTGTAGTAGGGCTCGTTGTTGTAAAAGCTGTCCCAGTCGAGATAGAAGCTCTCGTAGGGCGGCATCTGATTGTTCGGTGGCAGCTCCATGTTCCACAGCAGGCCGCCGGGGCGAAGCACGCGCCTCGCTTCCTTCAGGTAGGCGCGGATGTCCTTGAGCGGCAGTTCGTGCAGGAACATGGACGAGAACACCACATCGAAACTGTTGTCCGGGTAGTCGAGCGCCGTGGCGTTCATCTGACGGAAGTGCGCGGGAACGCCCATGCTCTGGGCGCGGGCATGACCGTAGCGCAGAACGGCGGGCGCCACATCGATACCCGTGACCTCCGCGTCAGGGAATGCCTGCGCCCAGGGCAGGGTGTTGTGGCCGATGGAGCAGCCGCAGTCGAGGATGCGCTCCGGCCTGAATTCGGGAAACTTCAGGCGCACGTAGTTGGCCATGGTCGCGCCGATGTCGTTCAGGTCCTTGCCGAACTGGCCGAAGGTGAACACGCGGATGGAGTTGTCGTAAATGGCGCCGGTGGCCACGTCCTCGTCGCGATACTCGGTGTGGTAGCTGCCGGGTGACAGATGGACATCGATGTCGCTGACATTTTTCGGGACTGTCAGGGACGGATCCAGCGTGAGACTGCCGGTGGCGGCGGTGCCGCGCAGATTGGCCGCGGCGCTGTTGAGGCGGTCCACCTCGCGCTCGACGCCCTCGATCACCGAGGCGAAAACCATTTCCTGCGCGCTGTTGCGCGCGGCGCTGTAGAACTTGAACGGCTTTTCCTCGCGCATGGCGGCGTGCACGGACGGGCCGTCCTGAGGCTCGCCCGCCGCGGTGCGTGCAAGACGCGGCGCTACCGTTGTCTCGTAGTGCTCGCGCATGGCCGGCGCCATCCGGGTCAGTACGTGGGCGCGCAGGCTGGAGACAAAGTCCATGCGCGCGCGCTCGTGCTGATTGAAATTGACCTGTAAGTCCGTGTTGACTGCCTGATTCATGGCTTGACCTCCCTGAGGGTGCTGTTACATTATTAATGTTGATTTTGTGTTGTCAAACACAAATATAAGTTTAACCACAGCGTTTACTGAAAGACAGCCTGCCGGAGACTGCCATGACTACCCTTATTGTCCTGTTCAACCTCAAGTCCGGCGCCGATGTCGCCGCCTACGAGAAATGGGCCGTGGAAACCGATATCGCAACCGTGCGTTCACTGAAGACCTGCGACGGCTTCGACCTGTTCCGCTGCGAGGGGACGCTTGCCGGCGACAGCGCGCCCTACGACTATGTGGAGATCATCAGCCTGAGCGATCTCGCCGCCTTCCGTGAGGAGGCCCAGTCCGAGACCATGCGCGGCGTGGCCGGGCAGTTCCGCGAGTTCGCCGACAATCCTGTCTTCATGGTGACGGAACAGGTGGCGGCGTGAAAGGGCTGGCGGGAAAGGTTGTTGTCTGCACGGGCTCGGGACGCCGCGGCGGACTCGGCGAGGGCATTCTCAAGCGCTTTGCCGGGGAGGGCTGCAGGCTGGTCGTCACAGACCTGGGCGCGGCGGACACCGGGCTCGGCGCGGATCACATCGGCAGCAGCGGCGAGATGGAAGCCGTCGTCAGCGGCTTGCGCGACATGGGAGCGGAGGCGATTGCCGTGCCCTGTGACGTGCGCAAGCCGGCGCAGGTCGAGCACCTGTTTGCCGCGGTCGCCGACGCCTTCGGTGGCACCGACATACTGGTCAACAATGCCGGTGTCGGCTTCGTCATGCGCCACACCGCGGAACTGACACCGGAGGACTGGCAGCTGGTGATCGATGTGAATCTCACCGGCGCGTTCCTGTGCAGTCAGGTGGCTGCGCGGCAGATGAAGGAGCGCGGCGCGGGCCGGATCATCAATATCGCCAGCCAGGCCGCCAAGTCCGGTTTTCCGCACATGGCTCCCTACGTCGCCTCGAAGCACGGCATGATCGGCCTCACGCGCACCTGCGCAATCGACTACGGCGCCGACGGCATTACCGTGAATGCCGTGTGCCCGAACCACGTGACGACAGGCCTCGGGGCGAAGCAGAACGAATACTTCGCGAAGCTGCGCGGCAAGTCTGTGGAGGACTATCGCGAGGGCATCGCCGAGCGTATTCCCCTCGGGCGCGTCGGTCTGCCGGACGATACCGCCGCAGCCACGGCCTTCCTCGCCTCCGATGACGCCGCCTTCATTACCGGCGAGGCGATCAACGTGAGCGGCGGTGAGGAAATGCACTAGTGGACCTGGCAGGGTCGCAGACGTGCGGCGTCTCCGGGGATTTCCAGCCCTCTCGCGAGGCCCGCTAGCCACGCCATGGAACTGCGCCAGCTTGAGCGCTTTCTCGCGGTGGCGGACCTCGGTTCACTGGCCGAAGTAGCGCGGCGCGAGGGGCTCACGCAGCAGGGTATCAGCGCCAGCCTTGCGGCACTGGAGCGGGAGCTCGGCGGCGTGCGCCTGTTTGACCGCGCCCCGGGTGGCGTGACGCGGCTGACGGACATCGGCCACGCACTTTTGCCCCATGCCCGGGCGCAGCTCGCGGCGGACCAGCGTGCGCGCCGTGATATTGCCAGCCTCGCCAGTGCGCGGGCCGGCACCGTTACCCTCGGCGTCGGGGAGACCTTTGCCGGCGAT
>JAWLGG010000030.1:0-13588 GCA_041685155.1 Chromatocurvus sp. | reverse complement strand
TTCTCCGGTGGGGTCAGGACCCGCACCTGGTCCGGGACCTGACCCCAGCAATGACCCCAAGAATCATCAACGCTCGTTTGCTTATCCCTCATCATAGAGGCAACATGAAGTCGATCCCTAGTGTACCGAACAAAGGAGCCAGTCGGTGACCGATGCCTCGCGCAGCGCCACATCCACGATCCTGATCCCCGTTTTCGTGCCTGCGGTGGTCGTCATAGTACTGCTCGTCGTCGGCACCATCAGCAATCCCGAACTTGCCGGCGAAGTCTTCAGCTCGACGCTGAGCTACATCACGCAGACCTTCGGCTGGTTCTACATGCTCTCGGTGGCGTTTTTCCTCGTTTTCATTGTCAGCATCGCGTTCACGCGTTGGGGGCATATCAAGCTCGGGCCGGATCACGCCGATCCGCAGTACAGCTTCCCCGCTTGGTTCGCCATGCTGTTTTCTGCCGGCTACGGGATCGCCCTGCTGTTCTTCGGAGTTGCAGAGCCGGTCCTGCACTACTCATCGCCACCAGCCGGAGCGGGAGAGACCGTGGATGCTGCCCAGCAGGCCATGCAGATTGCGTTCTTTCACTGGGGTTTCCATATCTGGGCTATCTACGGGCTGGTCGGGCTGGTGCTGGCGTATTTCGCGTTTCGCCACGGCCTGCCATTGTCCATTCGCTCCGCCCTGTACCCGCTGATCGGGGATCGGATCTACGGCCCGATCGGCCACACCGTGGACGTGTTTGCGATTCTCGGCACCATGTTCGGCATCGCCACCACCCTGGGCCTTTCCGTCGCGCAGATCAACGCCGGCCTGAACTACCTGTGGCCGCAAATCCCGGTGAGCGTCACGGTACAGATCATCGCCATCGTGGTGATTACCGCGCTGGCCATCTTTTCCGTGGTCGCCGGACTCGACAAGGGCGTAAAGCGGCTATCCATCGTCAACATGGTGCTCGCTGTGTCACTGATGCTGTTCGTGTTCATCGTCGGGCCCAGCATCCATATCCTGGAGAGTTTTCTGCAGAACACCGGCAGCTACCTGAACAACATCGTTGAGCGCACCTTCAACCTGCAGGCCTATTCGCGCGGTGACTGGATCGGCAACTGGACGCTGTTCATTTTTGGCTGGACCATCGCCTGGGCACCCTTCGTGGGCCTGTTTATCGCAAAAATCAGCCGTGGCAGGACCATCCGCCAGTTTGTCGTCGGCGTCATGCTGGTGCCGTCCGTCTTCACCTTCCTCTGGTTTTCCATCTTCGGCGATACCGCTCTCCACCTCATCATGAACGAGGGCTATCGTAGCCTGGTGGCGGACGTGCAGGCCGATCATGCCGTGGCGCTGTTCAAGCTCTATGAATTGCTGCCCCTGTCGTCCATCGTCTCCTTCATCACGGTTCTGCTGATCGTGACCTTCTTTGTCACCTCGTCCGACTCCGGCTCGCTGGTCATCGATTCCCTCGCGTCCGGCGGTGTCAGCAATACACCGGCGTGGCAGCGCGTATTCTGGGCCAGTGCCGAGGGGGCGGTGGCGGCGGCGCTGCTGTTGGCCGGCGGGCTGAGCGCGCTGCAGACCATGACAATCGCCAGCGCCCTGCCGTTCTCGCTGATCATGCTGGTAGCAGCGCTGGGGATGTGGCGTGCGCTGGTCATCGAGGGCCACCACCACACCAGTCTGCAGACAGAGATACAGAGCCGCTTCTCGGGTACCTCGGGCCGTGGTCTGTGGCGTCGACGTCTGCTGGGTCTGGTGACCTTCCCCGATCGCGAGGAGGTAGAGGAGTTTATGGCGACCACCGTAAGCAAGGCCATGCATCGCGTGCAGCGGGAACTGACCAAGCAGGGCTGGAGCGCCGAGGTGCATGTGGATGACGCCAATGCGCGCGTCTATCTCGAGGTGATCAAGGAAGCCCAGGTCGATTTCACCTACGAGATTCGCCTGCTGGAGCACGCGCTGCCCGATTACGCCTATCCGGAAATGGTGCACGAGGAGGGCCGGGGCAACATCTACTGCCGGGCCGAGGTGTTCCTGCGCCGCGGCGGGCAGTCCTACGACATCTACGGCTACGATCAGCACGACATTATCACGGACATACTGGACCAGTTCGAAAAGCATCTGCATTTCCTGCATATTTCGCCGGGCAACCTGCCCTGGAACATGGCGGAGCACGACGAGATGCTGGTGCCGGAAGACGTTCAGATCCAGGCACCTTGATCGGGGAGGCGTGATGGGGACGCCAGCGGTGGTAGGGAAATCGCCGGTTCTACTGGCATTGGCGATGATCGTTATGTCCGCGGCGGTGCTGGCGGACACGGGAAGCGAGCAGGAGGTGTCCGCCCTCCTGGCGCGCATCGAAGCGCTCGAGAAGCGTCTGCGTGAAGTGGAATCGCGACTCCCTGATGCGGCACCGGCGCAGCCTGTGACGCTGCCATCGACAGGACAGGCAGATACCGACCAGGCGTCTGGCCGCGTCGTGGTCGAGGACCTCGGGGCCGCCGTGTCAGGCAGTGAGCGCGTCGCCGTGACCGATGCCCCGGCTGCACCACCGCGCATCGATATGGGCGGCGCGCTGCGCTACAACATCGTGCACCGGGATTTTGTCGACGCCTCTGACGGCAAGCGCGGCGAAAGCGGCTTTGACCTGTTCCGCATCAATGTGGATGGAGAGCTCAACAATATTCTCATTTCCGCGGAATACCGGCATTACGCGTTCATGCAGACCATTCGCTATGGCTGGCTGGGTTATCAGTTCAGTGACGACAGCCAGATACAGGTCGGCATCAATCAGGTGCCCTTCGGCCTGCTCCCCTATGCCTCGCACAATGCCTGGTTCGGCGTTCCCTATTATGTCGGCCTCGCCGACGACTATGACATGGGTATCAAGTACCGGCGGGAGGACGGTCCCTGGTCGACGCAGCTGGCGTTCTACAAGAACGAGGAACTCAATGACGCAACGAATCCCGATCGCTATTCCATTGATCTGCTGCGCAGCGGCGAGCAGCAGAATGAGGAGGTGAACCAGTTCAACGCCCGTATTGCCTACACGGTCGGTGCCGGGTCCGGCTGCGAGACAGAAGTGGGCGCCTCGGCCAAGGTATCCGAACTGTACAACAGCGCCAGCGACCGACGCGGTGACCAGTGGGCCGGGTCGCTGCATGTGGATAGCCGCTGTGGTCGCTGGAACCTGCAGCTCCAGGGGGTACGCTATCAGTACAACCCGGCTAATCCGGCTGGTGTTCGCGACGACGTGGTCCGGGTGGGGGCCTTTGGCGGCACCTACGACATCGCCAGTTCGGCGGATGTTGCCGTGGCGAATATTGCCTACAATTTCGAATCGCCGGCCAGGTTTATCGATCAGCTGACCTGCTACAACGATTACTCGAGGCTCTACAAGGACGTCGACGGGAGCATTGATTCCCAGATCAACACCCTTGGCTGTGCGATTGGCAGTGGCCCGATCTTCACCTATGTCGATTACATTTTTGCAAAGAACATGGCGTTTTTCGGTGGCGGATCAATGGGTGCCGGTGGCGAAGACAAGTGGCGTGGGCGTTTCAACGTGAATATCGGTTACTACTGGTAATGGTTATGAAGACACTGGGTGTTTGCCCTGCGGCGACGTTTTCCGCGCTGTTGCTGGCGGCTCTGGCATGGTCCGCGTCGGCGCAGCAGCCGACGCTGAACGTTGTGTCCTGGGATGGCGCCTACGTCAAGAGCCAGATTCTCGGTTTCATCCGGCCCTATGAAGAGGCTCGGGATGTGCGGGTGAATGTCCTTGAGTACAGCGGCGGGATTGACGAGATCCGCCGCCAGGTTCGCTCGTGGAACGTACACTGGGATGTGGTCGATCTCGAGCTGTTCGCCGCAATACGCGCCTGCAACGAAGGCCTGCTGGAGACGATTGATGCGGACAGACTGCCCGCGGCCCCCGACGGTACGCCGGCGAAGGATGACTTTATCAGCGCCAGCCTGATGCCCTGTGGCGTTGGCAACGTCGTGGGCTCGACGGTTGTCGCCTATAACCTCGAGACCCAGGCGGGTGGACCGCAGAAGATCGCCGATTTCTTCGATCTTTCTGCCTTTCCTGGCAAGCGGGGCCTGAGGCGTTCCCCGCAGGGCAACCTCGAGTGGGCGCTGGCGGCGGACGGTGTGCCCCGGGAGCGTATCTATGAGGTACTGTCCACCGAGGAGGGCCTCGACCGCGCTTTTGACCGGCTCAGCCGGATAAAACCTTTTATTATATGGTGGCGTACTGGCGAAGAGGCTATTAGATTGCTGGAAACGGGACAGGTGGCAATGACCTCGGTCTACAGCGGGCGCATCCACGATGCGGTTGCCCGCGGTGAGCCGCTGAGCATCCTCTGGGATCACCAGGTCTGGTTCTACGATGTCTGGGGGATACCCCGGAACGGACGGCGGACCGAACTTGCCCGCGACTTTATCCGGTTTGCGACCTCCACGGAGAGTCTCGCGGCACAGGCCAGCTATATTCCCTATGGTCCGACGCGCGGGTCGTCCATGCCCTTGCTCGACAAGGCCATACGGGAGCGTCTGCCGACGTCGGAAGCGCACCTGGAGTCCGCGATCGAGCTGGACGCGCAGTGGTGGTCGGACAACCTCGAACGCATCAACCGCCGCTTTGAACGCTGGCTGCAGCGGCCGGTCATGGTGCCGAAGGATCTGCCACGCTGATGACGACTCAATGGCATGCACAGGACGTCGATGCTGTTGTCTCCCGCCTGGAGACCCATCAGGAGGGTATCGACAGCCCTGAGGCGCAGCGCCGCCTCGCCAGCCATGGCCCCAACAGCCTGCCTCAGCCGGCCCGTCGCGGCATTGTGCTGCGTTTCCTGCTGCATTTTCACAACCTGCTGATCTACGTCCTGCTCGCGTCGGCGGCGATTACGGCGCTGCTGGGTCACTGGGTCGACACCGTGGTCATCCTCGCGGTTGTCGTTCTCAACGCCGTTATCGGTGTGCTGCAGGAGGGCAAGGCCGAGAAGGCGATGGATGCGATCCGGCATATGCTGGCACCGAATGCCGCGGTGCTGCGAGACGGCAAGCGCACCACCGTACCGGGTACGGAACTGGTCCCCGGTGATGTGGTGCTTCTCGAGGCCGGCGACAGGGTGCCCGCAGACCTGCGCCTGTTCCGCTGCCGTGGTGTGTCGGTGCAGGAGGCGATTCTCACCGGCGAGTCTGTTCCGGTGGCGAAAAACACGGATGCCGTTGCGGCTGCCGTACCGCTGGGCGATCGCTCGGGAATGGCTTACAGCGGCACCTTGCTGACCGCGGGGTCTGCACGTGGTGTCGTTGTGGCGACCGGTGCGGACACCGAGATAGGTCACATCAGCAGCATGATTGCCGGCGTGGAGACACTGACCACCCCGCTGACGCGACAGATGGCTGTTTTCTCGCGCTGGCTCACGGTGTTCATTCTGGTGCTGGCGGTGGCCATCCTGGCCTTCGGCTACTTCGTGCAGGGCCAGCCCTTCGGCGAGATTTTCACTGCGGTGGTCGGCCTGTCTGTCGCAGCGATTCCCGAGGGATTACCGGCAGTGCTCACCGTCACACTCGCCATCGGTGTTCAGGCCATGGCCCGGCGGCGGGCGATCGTGCGTCGCCTGCCCGCCATAGAGACCCTCGGTTCCGTGTCGGTGATCTGCAGTGACAAGACCGGCACGCTGACGCGCAACGAGATGATGGTGGCGACGGTCTGCGTCGGTGAGGCCGACGTGTCTGTTGACGGTGAGGGTTACAGCCCTGAGGGCGATATCGCGCTGCCCGCGGATGCGAGCGCAGATGCCCTGTCATCCATCGCCTGGGTCGCGGCATTGTGCAACGATGCCGCGCTGCACAATCGCGAGGGCGAGTGGGAAGTGGAGGGCGATCCAATGGAAGGTGCCCTCCTCGCGTTTGCGGGCAAGGTCGGGGTAGCAACCGGCCCGACGCGTCAGTGGTCCCGCAGCGACGCGATTCCCTTCGATACACGATACCGGTTCATGGCGACCCTGGATCATGATCATGAGCGCCATGTCCACATACACATCAAAGGGGCGCCGGAGACGCTGTACGATCGCTGCACGCAGATGCGCTGCATGGATGGCACCTTGCAGCCCTTTGACCCCTCGTACTGGCACGCCCGCTCGGAGGCGCTCGCCGGCCAGGGACAGCGCGTGCTGGCCCTGGCATCGCGACCGGCAGAGCCGGGCGTCACGACGCTGGCGATTGACGATGTCGACAGCGGACTCGTGTTCGAGGGACTGGTCGGCCTGATAGACCCACCGCGGCCAGAGGCGACGGCGGCGGTGGCGGCCTGCCATCGTGGTGGTATCAGCGTGAAGATGATTACCGGCGACCACGCCGGAACAGCGGCTGCGATTGGTGCCCGGATTGGTCTTCAGCACACGGATCGCGTCCTCACCGGGGCGGACATCGACACGCTGGATGATGACGCGCTGGCTCTTGCCGTGGTGGAGAGCGATGTCTTCGCCCGCACCAGTCCGGAGCACAAGCTGCGTCTCGTGACCGCACTGCAGAGGCAGGGAAAGGTGGTTGCCATGACCGGCGACGGTGTCAATGATGCGCCGGCGCTGAAGCGGGCGGACGCCGGAGTCGCCATGGGTCTGTCGGGCAGCGAGGCGGCGAAAGAGGCATCGGAGCTGGTACTTCTGGACGACAACTTCGCAACCATTGTCGGCGCAGTGGAAGCGGGCAGGACAGTCTACGATAACCTGAAGAAGGTGATTTCCTTCCTGCTGCCGGTAAATGGCGGCGAGTCGCTGAGCCTGTTGCTGGCGATTCTGCTGGGGCTGACCCTGCCGATCACGGCGGCGCAGATCCTCTGGGTCAATATGGTCAGCTCGGTCGCCCTGGCAATGGCGCTGGCTTTCGAGCCCACCGAGCCCGATACAATGACAAGAAGCCCGAGGGATCCTGCGGCACCGATCCTGTCCGGCGGTCTTGTGCTGCGCATCATCCTCGTGTCGCTGATGTTCTGCAGCGGTGTTTTCGGGCAGTTCTGGTGGGCTGTCGGGCAGGGCGTTGATGAGGCAACGGCGCGCACCATGGCGGTGAATACACTGGTCGTGATGGAAATTTTCTATCTTTTCAGCGTGCGCTACAGCTACGGAAGCTCCCTGAGCCTGACCGGCGTCAAGGGCACCCCCGCCGTGTGGGTTGCGTTGCTTGTCGTGACAACGCTGCAGCTGGCGTTTACCTACCTGCCCTGGCTTGGCATCTGGTTTGACGCCCGGGCGCTGAGTGTTCCCCAGGGTCTGCAGGTGCTGCTGGTCGGTGTGCTCATGCTTCTGGTAATGGAAGCGGGAAAGTGGCTGCAGCGGCAATATGCCGACTGACACCGCCGCCTTGAGGGAAAGCCTGAACCGGGGTGCTCAACTGTCGCCGATGAGGGCGTTCACACTGAAAAGCATGGTCTCGCGGGCGGCTTTCTGATCCAGCTTGAGATCCTGGCGCAGCCTGCGCCATGATTCGAAGCTCGCCGCGTTATCCAGCGCGGCCAGCAGGGTCCGGTTGCCGCTGATAGCCGTCGGCAGGACCGCCTTCAGTCCCGCCCGCTCCAGGGTCACGAATCGGGCATGGTCGTCCATCAGGGGTATCGACTTGAATCGCCGTACCGCCGACGAGACCTTGAAAGGCATCACGTATTCGTAGATCTCGGCACGTCGCCCGATAAGTTCAGCGAGCTGCCGCTTCCAGCCGCGCGACTGGTAGGGCGCCAGCAGCGTCGGCATCAGCTCCTCTTCAAGGCGGGCAATGATCTGCCGGTAGATCTCATCCACTTCTTCAAACTGGCGGAATACGGTGCGGATGCTGACCCCGGAGGCCTTCGCCACCTGTGCGGCGCTGACATTCATGTTGCCCTGGCCGATCAGCAGGAACATGGCCGCGATGATTTTTTCCCGGCTCTTCTCGCTGCGCTGACGTCGACCGTCGTCGCTGTGGTCCCCACGCGCCTGCGCTTTCACCGAGGCTGTTTTTCTTCGATCTGGCATGCCAGTGCTGCGACGTTCTGATTCGGGTTGACAGTATGCCAGCAATGTCCGGCGGGCGGGAAACCCTTGTTTATTGACATACCGGGTGCCAGTATCTGGCGATACAACGGCGTGCCTGCGTTCCTCGTTGCGGGCGGGAGAGGGCGATGACAACTATGAGGCGACTGTCGCTGGTGGGAGTTTTTGTCCTGCTCGGCGCCGCGGCGGCGGTGACTGTGTTTCGCGCCGAGCTCGGCATGGTGGTGTATACCCGCGCCGTCGAGCGCGGCGTGAGCGAGACGGCGGCATCGCTGCCCGACGGATTGCATGTCTTCCTGTGCGGCACCGGATCGCCCATGCCCGACGACAGGCGTGCCGGGCCGTGTATCGGCATCCTGGCAGGGCAGCGTGCCTTTGTCGTCGATGCGGGCTCCGGCGGGCCGCGCAGGCTTGCGCGCATGGGGTTCCCCGTGGGCGCCCTCGAAGGGATTCTGCTGAGTCACCTGCACTCGGATCACATCGACGCCCTCGGCGAACTGATCATGCTGGACTGGGTAGGGCGCGAGGGACGCCGTGCACCCTTGCCCGTGACAGGGCCGCGCGGCACGCGGGACGTCGTGGCGGGCTTCAACGCCGCCTATCGTATTGACAGTGGCTACCGCATTGCCCATCACGGCGAGGCAGTCGCGCCCCCCTCCGGGATCGGTGGACTCGCCCGGGAAATCGTCATGCCCGAAGGCCGCGACACTGTGACGCTTCTGGATGACGAGTATCTGCGGATTACCGCCATTCGCGCCGATCACGCCCCGGTAGAACCGGCATTCGGCTACCGCTTCGATTATCGCGGTCGCTCTGTCGCAATCAGCGGTGACACGGTCTTCCACGAGGGGTTTGTCGCTGCATCTTCTGGTGTCGATCTCATGCTGCATGAGGCGCTGCAGCCTGCGATGGTCAAGGTCATGGGCGCTGCGATGAGCCGCAACGGCCGCGACAATACCGCGAGGATCCTGAACGATATCCTCGACTACCACGCCACACCCGTTGACGCGGCGCGGGCGGCGCGTGAGGCGGGCGCGGCGTCACTGGTCCTGTACCATATCGTGCCGCCGCTGCCCCTCGATGCCTTCAATGCGGCGTTTCTCGGCGACGCGGCGAAGGCCTTCGTCGGCCCTTTGCGTATCGGTCGCGACGGCCAGCGGATCAGCCTGCCCGCCGGCGGCAGGGCGATCGAACACGAAACGCTTTTCTGATAATGCAGCCCCGGGAGAACAGGCAATGAAGATAGAGGAAGTCTGGGTGGATCGCGGTGATTTCCGCAGGACCCGGGTAGTTGACACGACACTGCCGGAACCTGGAGAGGGCGAGGTCCTGGTTGTCATTGAGTCCTTCGCGCTGACGGCGAACAACGTCAGCTATGCCCTGTCTGGCGACATGATCGGTTACTGGGGCTATTTTCCTGCGCAGGAACACTGGGGCAAGGTCCCGGCCTGGGGCTACGCGCGGGTACTGGTGTCGCGCTGCGAAGGCGTGGCCGAGGGCGAGCGGCTGTGGGGATTCCTGCCCATGGCCAGTCATGTCCTGCTTCAGCCGGGCCACCTGAGCACCCGCGGGCTGGTCGACATGGCCGCGCATCGGCAATCCCTGCCCGCGCTCTACAACAGCTATACCCGCACGGCAGCCGACCCGCCTGCGCTGGCAGACCTGCAGCACGAGCGCAGCCTGCTGTTCCCCCTGTTTGCAACGTCCTACCTGCTTTACGACTACCTCATGGACAACGGGTTTTTTGGCGCCACTGCGGTGATCATCGGTTCGGCGTCGTCAAAAACCGCCTTCGGCCTGGCACGACTGCTGCACGCTGACAGTGACAGTGGGGTCGCTGTCTGTGGCCTCACCTCGGCGTCCAACCGGGACTTTGTCGCCGGCCTCGACGCCTATCATGCGGCGCTGGCCTACGAGGACGTCCGTCAGATAGACGCTGATCGCCCCGCAGTCTTCGTCGATATGGCCGGTGATGCGGCGCTCACGGCGGCGGTCCACGGGCATCTGGGTGACGGGCTGCAGCAGAGCATCCGGGTGGGTGCAACGCACTGGGAGGCAGCGGGCGCTGCAGACGAGGTTCTGCCGGGGCCGGAGCCTGCATTCTTCTTCGCCCCGGCGCAGATTGCGCGCCGCGATGAGCAGTGGGGTTCGGGGGTGGTGATGCAGCGGGCATTCGGCGCCAGCGCCCAGCTTGCCCGGGACATCCGTAGCCAGCTGCAGATCACGGAGCGCAGGGGAGCCGACGCAGTGGTCGATGTGTGGCAGTCCCTGCTCGACAATCGCCTGTCGCCGCAGCAGGGTATGATCCTCTCGCTGCTGCCGGAGGACTGAATGCTGGCCGCTGACTACTGACGGCTGACCGGGGTCGTCGTCAGCAGTGGCGTCTCAGGCGCCCCCTCCCTCAGGGGGAATCGGCCACCTGCACCGGTATCCAGCGATCGATGATGTAGTTGAGGGTGCCGTTGGCGCGCATGAGATTGAGCGCCTGGTTGAGGTCGCGCAGGAGGCCCGGATTGCCGGGGGCGACTGCCCAGGCGAGGTGCTCCTCGGTCAGCGGCCGGTACAGGCTGATGAGATCGGTCTGACTGTCGGACGAGGCCAGGCTCCAGCTGGTTGCAGCGTCGTGGATGAACAGGTCGATGTCGCGGTCGCGGAGTGCGTCGAAGGCGCTCTCGATAGTGGAGACGCGGCTGAGCCGGGCGTCTTTCAGTTCGCGCTCGGCAAAGGCCTCACCGCGACTGCCGGGTTCCACGCCAATGCGCACGTTCTCCCGGTAGACCGCCCAGGGCTGGCCGAATTCGGTGACGGCGGTTTCATGCAGGATCGCCATCTGGCCCGCGCGCAGGTAGGGCCGGGTCAGCATGAGACCGCTGTTGGCCGCGTCCTCGACCACGAGGCCCGACATGATGACGTCGATATCGCCGCGCAGCAGGGCCGGGCGCAGGTCCCCGGCGGGGAGAGAGGTGATCTCGAGTCGTCGGGACAGGATTTCAGCCACTGTTTTTGCGCTGTCCGGGTCGACGCCGACCAGTTGGCCCTCGCTGTAATAATGCAGCGGCGGCACGCCCTGCGCCATGCCGACCCGCAGCACTGACTGGGCGAAGAGTGTCTGTGCAAAGCACAGGCAGAGCACAAGCGGCAGATGGCAGCGTCGGCGAAGCCAACGCGTCATGGAAAAAAGATCGCTCGGTTTCATACGCCGTCCTACATGCCGCCGAATGCGGGCACACCGGCAACGTGAATGTGCAGGTAGCTGGCGAACACGAAGTACAGAATGGCGCCAACAATGACCGTGGCGACTGTGCCGCCCATTGTGCCGGCGGGATACACTGTGCCCCGGGCGCGATCCTGTTTTTTCAGGCGAATGTACAGGACGACAGCCCAGGCGAGGAAGGCGCCGAAGAAGATGATGTCGCCCAGGCGGCCATTGGCAAGCAGGTGGGCGAAGGCCCAGATCTTGACCGCCATCAGCATGGGATGACCCAGTCGCGCTTTCAGGTGGTTTGAGGGTATGTAGGCTGCCACCAGCAGGATGAAGGAGGGCAGCATGAGCAGCGCCACCAGGTGCCGAAGCCCGACGGGTGGGTTCCACAGCGGCGCGGCGCTCATGCGCATCTCGCCATAGCCGACGATGGCCAGCCACAGGCCGGCGATGGAGATCAGTGCATAGACGACCTTGAACGGGATGGCGCCGCGCTGCTGTATCTGTCGATTGCGCCAGTCGGGCGCAAAGATATTTAGCGAGTGGGTGCCGAGAAAGATCAGCAAACCGATAATCATCAGGGTCATGGGGTGTCTCCGACTGATCGCGCTGCCGCAGCGCGGGGGGTGTCAATAACAGGCCGCTCTAGTCTAGCGCATCCCGGGGGCGCAAGGGCAATGACGATCATGCGCTCCGTCGCATCCTCGCCGCGAGCAGAATCACGAGGGTAAGTGCGACCTCGACCGCGATCAACGGGCCGGCTAAGGGCGCGTCGTGCAGCAGCCAGGCAACGGTGCGCATAATGGCGGCGAGGGCGAAGAAAATGGCGGCCGCGTGCAGCCAGCTGTCGCGGCCGGTCTGCAGACCCAGCATCAGCATTGCCGCGATACCGAAGAAGAAGGCGCTGATATCGCCGATCTGGGTACTGCGACCGAGTCCATCCAGCAGCGGCATGCCCAGCGACGCGGCGGCGGCCTCGGGTTCCACGACCCAGCGCAGGCCCAGGAACAGGGTCAGCGCGGCGAGAAACCACAGAATCCATCGGGCTATACGTGCAATCATTGTTTATGCCTCTTGCCAGGTGAGAGACGACTTTAGCAGCTCGCCCACGCAATGCTACTATCTGCTGGGGTCAGGTCCGGGACCTGGTCCCGGACCTGACCCCACAAGGGGGAAATGATGACTACAGATTCGAGCGAATTCAGTTTTGACCACCTTGCGCACACCCACGATGTGCTCAATCAGTCGCGTCCGCTGGTGGACTACAACAGCTACACTGGCGACACTGCGCTCAGGGACGGCGTGGCGCGCTACGGAGCCGACTGGGCGACGGCGACCCTCGAGCAGCACGGTGAGCGCTGCGGCAGTGCCGAGGTGATCAACTGGGGCTTCCTCGCCAATGAGTACCGGCCCCGCTTCGACAGCCACGACCGGCAGGGCTACCGCATAGACGAGGTGCGCTACCACGAGGCCTACCACCGGCTCATGCGCCTGGGCCTCGAATCCGGTCTGCACAGCGAACCCTGGACCCGGCCACGGGAAGGGGCCCACGTGGCGCGGGCGGCGCAGTATTACCTGCAGGCACAGGTCGAGTCCGGCCACGGCTGCCCGCTGACCATGACCTTTGCTGCGGTACCGACGCTGCGACTCACCCCGTCCATCGCCGATACCTGGCTGCCCGGGGTGCTGGCTCGCGACTACCAGCCCGAAAACGTTCCCTTCACGCAGAAGTCCGCGCTGACCATCGGCATGGGCATGACCGAGAAACAGGGCGGCTCGGACGTCCGCGCCAATACCACCCGTGCGCGGGCGCTCGGTAGGGGCGGTGCGGGCAGTGACTACGAACTGGTCGGCCACAAGTGGTTCACCTCCGCGCCCATGTGCGATGCCTTCCTGGTGCTGGCGCAGTCAGAGGGCGGCCTCAGCTGCTTCCTTGTGCCGCGCTGGCGCCCGGACGGCAGCAGGAACCCGCTGCAGGTCCAGCGCCTCAAGAACAAGATGGGCAATGTCGCCAACGCCTCCTCGGAGATCGAGCTGCGCGGGGCGCTGGGCTGGATGGTCGGCGAGGAGGGTCGCGGCGTGCCCGCCATCATTGAAATGGTGGCGATGACGCGCTTTGACTGCATGATCGGCTCGACGGCGGGCCAGCGGCAGGCCGTGGCCCAGGCAGTGAATCATGCATCGGGCCGCGAGGTTTTCGGCAGGCGCCTGCGGGACCAGCCGCTCATGCGCAACGTGCTTGCCGACCTGCAGCTCGAGGTCGAGGGATCCCTGGCGTTGACACTGCGCATGGGCGCCGCGCTGGACCGGAGCCTGTCGCCGGCGGGCAACGAGCACGAAAGCCTGCTGCTGCGTCTCGGCCTG
>JAWLGG010000434.1:0-3274 GCA_041685155.1 Chromatocurvus sp. | reverse complement strand
CGGCTGGGTGTCGGCGACGGTGGGCTTTGCCGCCCCCACTGCCCTGGCGGCGATGACCTTCGGCAGCTATCTCTCTGCGGTCTTTCCCGCCCTGTCGGCTATCTGGCTGGCGACGGGGGTCATCGTCGTGCTCACGGTGGCGCACTGCAGCAGCCACCGTGGCAGCGGGGGTACGCAGCGCTGGCTGACGCTGCTCAAGATCGTGCTGATCCTGGGTTTTTCAGCCGCGGCGCTGCTGTCGAATGACAGCGGACAGCTGACCACTTTCTCACCCGCCGCGGGCGATGGCGCGCTGCTGTTCAGCGGTGCCTTCGCGGTGTCGCTTATCTACGTGAACTACGCCTACTCGGGATGGAATGCCGCAACCTACATCACCGGGGAACTGGAGAACCCGGGCCGTAACCTGCCGCGGGTGCTGATCGCGAGCACCGCACTGGTCTGCGTCTCTTACCTGCTGCTCAATTACGTCTTCCTGTCGGTCGCGCCCATGGATGCCATGGTCGGCAGGGTGGAGGTAGGCTACGTTGCGGCAACCTATGCCTTCGGCGATGCCGGCGCGACCATCATGGGAATTCTCCTGGCCCTCCTGCTGGTATCCACCGTGAGTGCCATGATCCTCGCGGGTCCAAGGGTTCTGCAGTCCATCGGCGAGGACTTCCCGGTATTCAGTCGGCTGTCCGCGGTCAATCGCGATGGCATACCGGCCCTGGCGGTAAGCGTGCAGGCCGGTATCGCGCTGCTGTTTCTGTGGAGTGCGTCGTTTGACCGCATTCTCGTTTTCTCGGGCGCCACCATGGCCCTGAATACCTTCTTTACGGTTGCCGGTGTTTTCGTGCTGCGCGCCCGCCGGGACGATGTTCCCCGCCCCTTCCGCATCCGCCTCTTTCCCCTGCCCCCACTGATTTTCCTTGGCATCACCGGGTGGACGCTGATCTACATCGTGCTGCAGCGCCCGGTTGAAGCCACGATCAGCGCGGGCATCGTCGCCACTGGCGCCCTCTTCTACCTGCTTAGCACTCGCGCCGGTAAATATTTGTCAAAACCTGGCCACATCCCTATACCTGTCGCCGCGAACGACGCTAAGATGCGCAATAAAAGACCCCAAGGCTAGTGACGGTAACACGCGCGTGCACCCCACGCGGCCAGACGGGCAACATCGGGCAAGGCAGAGACACGGTCTATGAGTGACGCCGGCACGACAGAGGTCTCGCGCAATCGCCTCCTGATTCTCGATGACGACCCCATGATCGGCGCCACCATTAAGCGTATCGCCGAGTTCGATGGGCACGCCGTCGTGTATTGCGAACACCCCAGCGACTTCTTCCAGCAGGTTGACAGCTGGCACCCGCACATCATCGCGCTCGACCTCATCATGCCCGAAATGAACGGCGTGGAGGTCATGGAGCACCTGATGACCCGCGGCTGCCGGGCGGCACTGATCGTCAGCAGCGGCGTCGGCGATCGCGTGCTCGATGCGGCGCGGCGCTCGGCCCGCGAGAATGGTCTCAATGTGATCGGGGTGCTGCCGAAGCCGTTTTCGGCCAAGACCCTGCGCGAGATGCTGCGCCGCGCCGGTGAAGCCGTCCAGTCCAGCGAACCCGACCGGCCGCGCATGGTCAATACGCTCGATCCGGCACCAACGGTGGAGGAACTGCGCGCCGCCGTCGATGCCGGCGATATCCGCGTGGCCTATCAACCCAAGGCGCGCTGTCGCAGTGGGTCGCTCGCCGGATTCGAGGCCCTTGCGCGCTGGGAGCATGCAGTCCACGGTAATATCCGGCCGGATATTTTCATTCCGATTGCCGAGAGTTCGGGGCTGATCGACCGTCTGACACTGAACATCGCCTCCCAGGCACTGCGCTGGCTCGCGGAACTACCTGAGCAGACGCAGGGTGCCGACAGCTACGACCCCGTCCTGCAGCGCGTTCAGCTGTCCCTGAATGTATCAGCACGAACGCTGACCAACCGGGCGCTGTTTGATGAGCTCGCGGCCCTGTGCCGGCACAACCGTATTCCGCTGGAGCGCGTCATTCTCGAGCTCACCGAAACCAGCGCCATGGAGGATGCGGCGGTATCGCTGAATACCCTGACGCACCTGCGACTGCAGGGATTCTCGCTGTCCATCGACGACTTCGGTACCGGCTATTCCTCCATGGTGCAGCTGGTGCGCATGCCCTTCACAGAAATCAAGGTCGACAAGAGCTTTGTCATGACCGCCATGAAGTCTGCGGAGTCGCGGGCAGTGGTGCGTTCCGTGGTGGAGCTCGGGCGCAGTCTGGGTCTGGAAACCACGGCCGAGGGCGTGGAAGACGCCGAGACGCTGGACTACCTGAGGTCGCTGAACTGCGACATTATTCAGGGGTATGTCCTGTCGCGACCGCTGTTTCCGGATGATGTGCCTGCCTGGTATGCACAGCGCAAGGAACATCTTGAGCGACGACGCCTGGAGTCGCTGCACAACCTTAATCTGCTCGATACGCCACCGGAGGAGCGCTTTGATCGCATAACGCGACTGGCGGTGGATGTCTTCGCTGTGGGCAGTGCAGTGCTCTCGCTGGTCGACGCGGACCGCCAGTGGTTCAAGTCGCGCATGAACTTCGAGGCTGAGGGGACACCGCGGCGCATCGCATTCTGCAACCGCACGATAGAAAACGACACCATCATGGTGGTAAACGACGCCACGACAGACCCGGTGTTCCGCCTAAACCCTCTGGCCACCGGCAGTCCGCCCCTGCGCTTCTACGCCGGGCGCCCGCTGTTCCTTGACGACGGCAGCAAGGTGGGCACGCTGTGCCTGCTGGATCGCAAACCGCGGAATTTCGATGACAGCGACGCCGCCCTGCTGGATGTCCTGGGTGAGATGGCCGAGGAGGAACTGCGCGGCGGGCTGAAAACACACCGCAACCATGCCACCGGCCTCTCGGACTCGGCGGCATTCCGCTTTTACGCGGAGCGCGCCCTCGACATCAGTGAACGCTTCGAGCTGCCAATCGCCATGCTCGGCATTGAACTGACCCTGCACGCCGACGAGATGGAGAACGGTGAACTGGGCGGCGTGCAGCGCCGCCACGACGACGTCGCGCGCTTCGCTGAAAAGCATGGACACGGCGCCTTTCTCATCGGCCACTACCAGGGCTTCAAGGTCGGGCTACTGTACATCGGGCGACACCTGTTGCCAGCACAGTCTCTGCTGCAGCAGCTGCGCGACGACATGGCCGTGCACAACGAATGCCCTCCCGCCGGCAAGGGGAAAATCAAAGCCGCTGTCACTGTG
>JAWLGG010000433.1:0-3275 GCA_041685155.1 Chromatocurvus sp. | reverse complement strand
CGCGGCCAGGTTGAGCTCCTCGACAAGGCCCGACAGTCCGTAGTCCGCCTGGGCGACCGCCGTGGAGTTGAAGCTGTTGGTCTCGATGATGTCGGCGCCTGCATCGATGAAATCGCGGTGTATGCGCTCGATCAGGTCCGGTCGCGTCAGCACAAGCAGGTCATTATTGCCCTTTAGATCGCCGGCGAAGTCTGCAAAGCGCTCACCGCGATAGTCCGCATCCGACAGCCCCTCGGCCTGGATCATGGTGCCCATGGCACCGTCGATCACCAGGATGCGCTGTTCCAGCGCGTCGCGCAGCTGGCGTTCGGCGCCGCTGGCGCGGGAGGGTGCGGGAGATTCGGCCACAGTCATGGATATCGCCATTCTCTTCAAAAAGTCTGCAAGTTTAGCAGACCCGGGCAGGAAAAAGTTGTCTGCGGCGGGCTGCAGGTAGAGACAGCGGCGTCGCCTTTGCTATAATACCCGAGTATTTTAGTCAGGAAGCAGGGCGCTATGATCACGATTACCGATTCGGCTCAGGAATATCTCGCGGAACTGCTGGCCAAGCAGGACGATGCATTGGGTGTCCGGGTGTTTATCAACCAGCCCGGAACGCCCCGCGCGGAGACCTGTATCGCCTACTGCCGCGAGGGCGAGGTCAAGGAGGACGACCAGGTGCACGAGTTCGAGCGCATCAAGGCCTGGTTCGACCCGCGCAGCGTTCCCTTTCTCGAAGACGCACTGGTGGACTATGCCAAGGACCGGATGGGAGGCCAGCTGACCATCAAGGCCCCGAATGCCAAGATGCCGCGCGTGGACGAAAACAGCACCATGGAAGACCGGATCAACTACCTGCTGTACAACGAGGTCAATCCCTCACTCGCGGCTCACGGTGGCGAGGTCTCGCTGATCAAGGTGACGGAAGACAACTTCGCCGTGCTGCAGTTCGGCGGCGGCTGCCAGGGCTGCAGCGCCGTGGACATCACGCTGAAGAACGGCGTGGAGCGCACCCTGATGGACCAGATACCGGACCTTTCGGGCGTTCGTGACATGACAGATCACACCGACAGGTCACAGGCCTATTACTGAGTGCCTGGCCCCCGCTTAGGCCCTAGCCCGCGAGGCGCTGCACCTCGGGGGTGCGGCGTCCGGGCAGCACCTCCCGCAGCTTGTCCGCCGCGTCGCGCAGGCAGCGCTCGGTGTCTTCCCAGCTGATGCAGCCATCGGTAACCGAGACGCCGTAGGCGAGGGTGGAGGGGTCCGCGGATACCGACTGGGCGCCGGCATTGATGTTACTCTCGATCATCAGCCCGACAATGGAGCGGTTGCCCTCCCGGATCTGGTTCACTACGTCCTCAACAACCAGCGGCTGCAGCTCTGGCTGTTTGTTGGAGTTGGCGTGACTGCAGTCCACCATGATGTTCGGTGAGCACCCGGCCTGTGCCAGAGCCTCCTCACAGAGCTTGATATTCACGGAATCGTAGTTGGGGCCGTTGCTGCCGCCGCGCAGCACGACGTGACCGTAGCTGTTGCCGCGGGTTGTGAACACAGACACCTGCCCCTGACGGTTGATGCCGAGGAAGCGGTGCGGGCGCGCCGCCGACTTCAACGCATTGGTGGCAACGTCGAGATTGCCGTCGGTGCCGTTCTTGAAGCCCACCGGCGAGGACAGGCCACTGGCCATTTCCCGATGGGTCTGGGATTCCGCGGTTCGCGCACCGATGGCAGACCAGGTGATCAGGTCCTGCAGGTACTGCGGCGAAATGGGGTCAAGTGCTTCCGTGGAGGTGGGCAGCCCGAGCTGCAGAATGTCCAGCAGCAGCTTGCGCCCGATATGCAGTCCCTCCTCGATCTTGAAGGAATCGTCCATGTGCGGGTCGTTGATCAGGCCCTTCCAGCCCACGGTCGTGCGTGGCTTCTCGAAGTAGACGCGCATCACGATGTACAGCGTGTCCGACAGCTCCTCCGCGAGGGCCTTGAGACGGCGGGCGTAGTCCATCGCCGCCACCGGGTCGTGAATGGAGCAGGGGCCCACCACCACGAACAGGCGCTGGTCACGGGCGTCCAGAATGTTCCAGATCGCCTCGCGACTGGATGTGACCACGGCGCGGGCCGCGTCACTCAGGGGCAGGACAGCCTTCAGTTTTTCCGGTGTGATGAGGACTTCCTGGGAGGCAACGTTGATATTGTGGACGGGGCTGTCGCTCATGAAGCATTTCCTGATGGCACCTGACGCAGGCCGGCGCGGGAGAGTTGGGAGTATTTCAGGCCAGATATGGTAGCGCAGCCGCCGGCGCAATAACAGGAAGCTCTAGCCCCCGCCGACAAATAGGGTCAGGCGCTGCCCCGGCCTGAGGTAATCCGCCGGATCGATACCGTTCCAGTTCACGAGTTCATCAATGGTCACGTTGAAGCGATTGGCGATGCGGTACAGCGAGTCGCCCCGGCGCACCCGATAGTCGCGCTCGCGCTGGACCCCGGGCTTCTGCGCCAGCGCCAGGCTGCCGTTCCAGTCGCCGCCGCGGGGAATAAGCAGGGTATCGCCAGCGCGAATGAAATGTCCCTTGATATTGTTGACCTCCCGCAGCAGGGCCACCTGTGTGCCGAAGCGGCGGGCGATGGCGCCGAGGTTGTCCCCGGAACGAATTCGGTAGTGGGACCAGGTGACCCGCTGATCGTCCGGCAGACCCGCGATGGCCTCGCTGAAGCGCGAGGCGTGAGGCGCGGGCAACAGGATTTCCTCGCGCTCCGGGGCGGTCGCCCAGCGCAGATGTCCCGGGTTATAGCTGCGCAGGGTCGCTATCTCCACGCCTGCCAGCTGCGCGGCCCGCTGCAGCTCGATCTGTCCGCCGGTGGATACGGCGATGAAGGCCGGCGCGTTGGCCACCGGTGGCAGGCTGGCGCCCAGCTCCCCGGCGTGCTTGATGATCTCACTCAGGGCCAGAAGCCGGGGCACATAGTGACGCGTCTCCCGGGGCAGGGAGAGCGACCAGTAATCGGTGGGCCTGCCCTTTGCCGCGTTGCGGCGCCGGGCGCTGGACACGCGTCCCTTGCCGGCGTTATAGGCCGCCAGCGCCAGCAACCAGTCGCCATCGAAATCCGCGTGCAGATCCTGCAGGTAATCCAGCGCCACGCGCGTGGAATCGCGCAGGTCCAGTCGATCGTCGTACCACCAGTCGCGATTCATGCCCAGGTACTGTGCGGTTGCCGGCATGATCTGCCACAGACCTGCGGCCTGCTGCGGTGAAACGGCGAAGGGATTCAGCGTGCTCTCGACCAGGGGCAGCAGCGCG
>JAWLGG010000432.1:0-3278 GCA_041685155.1 Chromatocurvus sp. | reverse complement strand
TTTCTGGCTGCGCTCACTCTCGATCCGGGACAGCCACAGCAGATCGTGCAGCAGACTTTCCATGCGCCGTATCTGCAGGTCCATCTGCTGCAGGGGCCGACGGAAACGCGCGTCAATGTAATCTCGATTATCGAGCATTGTATCCAGGTAGCCCTTGAATACGGTGAGTGGTGTCCGAAGCTCATGCGACACGTTGCCGACAAAATCCCGGCGCATCTGCTCGGTTTCCTGCAATCGTGTGATGTCCCGGACGAACAGGAGGAAATCACCGTCGGCAAAGGGCGTGATCTCCATCTGCAGGTGCCTGATTCGACCGCCTTTCATCCGCACCTGCAGTGGCTCGTGGAAATCCCGCGCGAGGAAGTAATCGTGAAATTCCGGGAGCCTGACGAGGTTGAGAATCAGCTGTCCACGATCCCGTGGGTATTCAAGTTGCAACAGCCGGTGCGCCGCTGTGTTACTCCATTCGATAGCACCGCGGTGCGTGAGAATCACGACACCGTCGCGCATAGAGGCAAAGGACTCCTGCAGGTAATCCACTGTCGACTGCAGGCGCAACCTGGCCTCGCGATTCTCCCTCTGCAGGCGATAAATCGTTGAGTAGATAACGCCCCACAACCCGGAGCTTTCCGGCGGCAGCTGGTCCGGGTGCTCGAGCCAGCGCCGCATTCGCCAGATCTGCAGCAGCCAGACCAGGCTGACAAGGCCGAAGCCTACTGCCAGAGACGCCAGTGGGAAACCGAGTACCCAGCCGACAAGCACTGAGCCCAAAAACAGGAGCAGCAGCTTGCGAAGTTCACTGCGCCAGCTACGATCGAGGTTCACCCGCCGGGAGCCCCCCTGGACGAAAAGCGATAGCCGGTCCCGCGAACCGTCTGTATGAGCCCGCTGTAGTCTGTATCGCTCGTCTGCAGAGCCTTGCGCAGGCGCCTGATATGCACGTCTACCGTGCGTTCCTCGACATACACATTGGCACCCCAGACCTGGTCCAGAAGCTGGTTCCTTGTGTAGGCCCGCTCCGGATGCGACATGAAGAACTGCAGCAGATTGAATTCGGTGGGGCCCATGTCCAACGGCGCCTCGTCAAGATAGACCCGACGGCTCTTGCCGTCGAGGACCAGCAGCGACACCTGCATGCGGTCCGTATTCTCCGCGCTCGACGAGCGCCGCAGCAATGCACGGATGCGCGCAATGAGTTCGCGCGGCGCGAAGGGTTTGGTGATGTAATCGTCGGCACCCACGTCAAGGCCCTGAATCACGTTATCCTCCGCGGTTTTTGCGGTCAGCATGATAACCGGCAGTTCCCGGGTTGCCTCTTCCCGCTTGAGCCGGCGCAGCAATTCCAGCCCGCTGCCGCCGGGCAGCATCCAGTCGAGCAGTATGATGTCCGGCCGCTGGTCCACGACAATCGCGTGGGCATCGAGGATATTGTCTGCTTCGAGACACTTGAAATCGACAATTTCCAGCGCCATTCGCAGCATGTCGCGGATAGCGAACTCATCGTCAACCACCAAAACGGTTCGTTCAGTCATGCATAATTCGTCCCACAGCCCCAAAATGGCAGATGGTGCAGACACTTTATGACAATAGCATGACACAACCGCGAAACGGCAGGGATTATGCGCTAAAACCAGCCGAACAGACCGCGCCGCTTGCGCAGTGAAGACTCGCAGGACGCCAACTGGCCGCGATACATCTCAGCGCGATCGCCGACTTTCCTCGCGACGGACTGCAGCCAGGTCTTGTTGCGGTAGGTACCGCGATTATAGCCGCCGTGTCCTTCGTGATACGCCAGGTACAGGCGATAGGCATCCGTTTTCGGAATTCTGCTGCGCATAAAGGACTGGTGATTGTACCAGCCGACAAAGTCCACGGCGTCGTCAAAGTGAGCGCGATTTGCGCGGTATCTGCCCGCACTGTGCTTGTAGGCGTCCCAGGTAGACCCAAGAGCCTGACTGTAGCCATAGGAATCTGAAGGACGCGGGCCGGGGATGACCCAGAGAATTTTCCGGCGCGGCGGCTTCGCGCGGGCAACGAAGCGGGATTCCTGGTGCATGAACGCCATGAAAATGGCGATGTCTCCGCCCCAGGTCTTTTGCGCATCACGCGCGTCGTCATACCAGCCTTTCTTTTCACGAAATATGGCGCAGACATTGTCGAGATCACGCGGCGGCGATGTGGTACAGCCCGAAACGCCGAGCGTCAGGAGCAACAGGACACATCGTGCGGGGCTGGACGTCAGCAAGCCACACCCTCGTCGCGCAGTCGGGACAGCAGGTCGGACTCATCAATGACCATGACCCCGAGCGCCTCGGCGCGTGCCAGCTTGCTGCCTGCCCCCGGGCCGGCCACCAGAACCGAGGTCTTCGCCGACACGCTTCCGGAAACACGCGCGCCGAGTGACTGCAGAGCAGCGGTTGCCTCATCGCGGGTCAGGCTTTCCAGCTTGCCGGTGACAACCCAGGTCTGCCCCGAGAGAGGGCCCGACTCAGCCGCGTCCCCACGGCCCACTGCCGCGTGTTCAGGCCAGTGCACCCCCGCCCGCCGAAGCTCTGAAACCACTGTCATGGCAGACGGCGAATCAAAGAACTGTCGCAGATGATCTGCCACCACAGGACCGACGTCGTCCACTTCCCGCAGGCGCTCCTCGTCAGCCGCTGACAGACCCTGCCAGTTACCGAAATGGCTTGCCAGACTTCTGGCGGTGGCCTCGCCCACTTCACGCACACCCAGGGCGAACAGGAAACGCGCCAGCGTGGTCGCCTTGCTGGCTTCCAGCGCAGCCAGCAGATTGTCAGCGCTCTTTTCGCCCATGCGTTCCAGCGCGAGCAGTTGTTCCCGGCGCAGAGCATACAGATCGGCAACGGTATCCAGCAGACCGGCATCGACCAGCTGATCGACGAGGCGCTCACCCAGACCATCAATATCCATGGCCCGCCGCGAGGCGAAATGCCGGATTGCGGCCTTGCGCTGTGCGGGACACACCAGCCCGCCGAGGCAGCGCAGAATCGCGCCGCCTTCCTCACGCTCTACCGGGGACTGACAGGCGGGACAGGCATCCGGCAGAATCACCTCGAAACCGGCACCCTCGGGCGCCTTCTCGCGCACCGATACCACCTGGGGTATCACATCCCCGGCGCGACGGACGATGACGGCATCGCCTATCTGCACATTGAGGCGCCTGATCTCATTGAAGTTGTGAAGTGTGGCATTGCTCACCGTCACCCCGCCCACAAAGACAGGTGCCAGCCGCGCGACCGGAGTAATAGCGCCGGTGC
>JAWLGG010000431.1:0-3281 GCA_041685155.1 Chromatocurvus sp. | reverse complement strand
CCCGATCGCCCATGCGTCCGGGGCCTTCTTTTTGCCTGCACTGTGTCGAGGTGCGCACTCGCTGATCATGCCCAAATTCGATGCCGAGGAGTTCGTCAGGCTTGCCGTGGAGACACAGGCCAGCCTGACCTTCCTCGTACCGACCATGCTGGCCATGATTCTGGAGGTGCCGGGCATAGAGAATGCAAAGCTGAACTTCCGACGGATCGCCTACGGCGCCTCACCCATTTCACCGCGGCTGCTGGAACGCGCAGAAGCCCGCTTTGGACGCGTGTTCGCGCAGAGCTACGGCCAGGCCGAGAGCCCGATGGTGATCACCTGCCTGAAGCCGGAGGACCACGACCGCACCGGCTCCTGCGGCCGTCCCTTTGTTATCGCGGATGTCGCCGTCCTCGACGAGGACGACCGGATGTTGCCACCCGGCGAGACCGGGGAAATCTGCGTTCGCGGTCCGCAGATCATGGCGGGTTACTGGAACCAGCCGGACGCCACGGAAAAGGCCATGCGCAACGGCTGGCTGCACACGGGTGATATCGGCACGATGGACGAGGACGGTTTTTTCTACCTCCTGGATCGCAAGAATGACATGCTGATTTCCGGCGGATTCAATGTGTATCCGCGGGAAGTCGAAGATGTACTGATGGCCTGCGATGGGGTCGTCGAGGCGGCGGTGGTTGGCCTGCCCGACGAAAAATGGGGCGATCGCGTACACGCTGTCGTGGCCGGGCGACCCGATCTGGACAGCGATGCCATTCTGGCGTGGGCGAAGGACCATCTCGCCGGCTACAAGCGCCCCAAAGGCGTGGAGATCTGGCCTGAGCTGCCAAAGAGCGCAGCCAACAAGATCCTGCGAAGAAAGATTCGCGAGATGATCGTGGACCGCAACGCAGCCGATGCCCGGGAGGCTTAGACAATGCAGGATTTACAACTCGTCATGCACGGCATCGCCGTGAAGAAGTACGCCACCGTGGAGGACATCTGCTCCATCACCGGACTTGAGAAGAGTAAGGTCAGCAACCTGGTTGCGGAGGCAGTGACAAAAGGTCGCGCGAACGAGGCAAAAGGCAAGTATCTGCTGACGCCGACAGGCCAGATCACGTTGAAGTCGGCGTACAACAAGGCTTACGGCGCCTTGCGAGGCGAGGGCGAATTCATTGCGGCCTGCGCGGACTTCGAGCGCGTGAACAATGACCTGAAGCAGGCGATCACCGACTGGCAGACCATCGAACTGGGCGGGCAGACGGTCACCAACGATCATTCAGACGCAGACTACGACGCAGCTGTCATTGACCGCATTGGTGATATTGATGAGCGGATCGAGGGGGTTCTCAGTCGCCTGGGTCAACATGAACCACGCCTGCTTCGCTACCGTGAAAAACTGCTCTCTGCACTGGAGCAGGCGGAAGACGGGGATATACGCTGGGTGAGCGATGCCACTATCGAGAGCTACCACACCGTGTGGTTCGAGCTTCACGAAGATCTGCTGCGCATCATGGATCGCGAACGGGAGGAATCCTGAGCATGACCGCCACCCCATTTCAGGGCAGATGGCTGCTGGCGCTCGACGGCCGCGACCTTCCCGAGAAAAAGCTAATAGGAGGCAAGGGCTGGTCAATAGCGCACATGCTGCGCCAGGGACTGCCAGTACCACCTGCGTTCGTGATCACTACCGAGGCCTGCGCGGCCTATCTGGAATCAGGTGAACTGCCGGAGGGACTGGACCAGGAGTTACGGTCCGCCATGCGGTGGCTGGAGGAACAGACAGGCAGAACCTTCGGGCGCGGCGAATCACCGCTGCTGGTCTCGGTGCGCTCGGGCGCGTCGATTTCCATGCCGGGGATGATGGACACGGTGCTCAATCTGGGTATCAACGCGGAGACCATGCAGGCGTTTGCCGCCGAGTGTGGCGATGATCGATTTGCCCGCGACACCTACCGCCGCTTTCACGAACTCTACGGCGAAATCGTTCTCAAGACCACGGTACCCGAACTGGGCGACAGCGAAGCACTGAGCGCGTGGCGCACCAGGGTCGAAGAAGCCGCGGGAGCGGCTATCCCTGAAACACCCCTGGGGCAGCTCAAGGCGACGATCGAGGCCGTGTTCCGCTCCTGGACATCACGCCGGGCCAAGCGCTACCGCAAGCATCATGATATCCCCGACAATCTGGGCACGGCGGTCACCGTGCAGGCGATGGTATTTGGCAACCTCGACGAGAATAGCGGCACGGGCGTGCTGTTCAGCCGCAACCCGCTGACCGGCGAGACTGTGCCCTACGGTGAATATCTGCGCTGTGCTCAGGGTGAAGACGTTGTCTCCGGCAAGTTCACGCCCGAGCACCTTGATGACATGCAGGCGGCAGTGCCCGAGGCCTATACGGCCCTGATCAACGCGGCCCACAAACTGGAAAGCTCCAATCGCGACGTCCAGGATATCGAGTTCACCGTACAGCACGGCAAGCTGTACCTCCTGCAAACACGCACCGCAAAACGCTCCCCGGCCGCCGCCGTGCGCATTGCCGTGGACATGTTCCGTGAGGGCGGCATCGGCATCGAGGATGCCCTGCGCCGGATAAATCCGGAGCAGATTCACAGCATACTCAGCCCACGATTAAGCGAGGGCGCGGCCGACAGAGCGGAGGTTATCGCCAGCGGGCTGGGGGTATCCCACGGCATTGGTGTTGGCACCGTGGTCACTGATGCGGACGAGGCTGAACGCTGGGCCCACGCCGGCGAGGACGTGGTGCTGGCAACAGCGACAACCAGCCCCGACGACGTGCACGGCATGCTCGTAGCGCAGGCTGTGATTACCGAACAGGGCGGCTCGACCTCCCACGCCGCCGTCGTGGGGCGCGCCCTCGGCCTGCCCAGTGTGGTCGGCTGCGGCGCAGGCAGCATCACCGGGCTGCAGGGCGAAGTCGTCACCGTCGATGGGGAACACGGCAAGGTCTATCGCGGCGCTCTCGAGGTTGTCACCCCCTGTGAGATAGAAGACGACCGGCTGGCGCAGCTGCTGGAATGGGCGCGTGAGCGTAGCCCACTTGTCGTATACCGACCCGACGAAGCGCCGCAGGACACACTGGATCTGGAAGCGAATGATGATGCCGCAGATCCGGCCAACCTGCCCGCCCTGATTCAGGGTGCCCGCGGCGCGCGCGGCGGCGCCGTTGCCAGCGAACAGGGCGTCAAGGCCGCGCTGGACGCGGGGCTGGAATTTATCGTTGCCGAACCCACGCTGCCAGCCCTGCTGGCGGCAATCCATGCCGTGGGAACGCCGGAATCAAG
>JAWLGG010000430.1:0-3282 GCA_041685155.1 Chromatocurvus sp. | reverse complement strand
CCAATCCTTCACCGAGCTCTTCGTGACCCTCCCGGCATCGAAAAACTGTCACCACACGGATGCCGGTGGCCTGCTCGCTCACAGCCTGGAAGTCGCAGAGGCACTTAAGGCGGCCACGCGCGAACTCCCGAACACCCCGGAGTTGTTCGCCGAAGCCGCTGTGGTGGTCGCCCTGCTTCACGACGCCGGGAAGGTTCTGCTGCGCGGACCCGACGGCCATCGTTACCCCTGCCGGCACCACGACCACGACAAGCTCTTGGAATTCGTTCTCAGCGCTCCGCTAACCCGACTCAAACAGACTCACCATGATGCGGCAGCCGCCCTGTGGGGAACGATCAAGGCGTACCAAACCTGCGACGCCTACAACATGCCGCTGGCGGGAGTCATCCGCGGCCTGGATGGGACAAGCGCCCAGAACAGCGGGATCGAGACCCATCTTCCATCAAACCCTGGTCTTTACTGGACCCATCTCGGAGGCCGGCGGCCGGCTTGGATACCTCCTAAGCAATGTGGCCTTGTGCTAAGAAGGGACTCGGTTTGGCGGTGTGCGTCACGTGCAAGGCGTGGATGGCACGGGTAGCCGCAACGTGTAGGAGCGCTCGCTCGCTCGCTTCAGTTGCGCGGCGTTCAGTGGCGTCTTCGCTAGCCTCGACCGCATAGCGCAAAGGAACCACACCATCATTGACCTCAACGATGAACAAGTACCGAAACTCCAGACCCTTTACGCGGTGCATGGTCGCTAGACGTACGCCCTCCTGATCGGCCCGGTCTGCCTGTTTCCGGGACAACGGACGAACGGGAACTCCCGCATCTTCTAAGCGCGATCGAAAGTCTTCCACTATCGCGTTCGTCCGCCCCACAACGCAGATTTCGGAATCTTTCGCTCCGCGGGCCGCCTTCAGGTCCCGAACCTGATCAGCCACCCATGCGGTTTCTTCGTCACGGCTCGCAAATCCTCGGATTACCGGATTCTCACCATGCATCAGCGATCGGTACCCGAGATTGGTGTCCTCGCCACCGTCGAGGTCATCCACCGTCACACCTTCGAGTACAGCCATCGCAAAACGCCGCGTTTCTTCGGTGGTGCGGTAATTGATGCGCAGCTTGCGGCTACGCCCACGCACTTCGATTCCGCAATGGCTTAGTGCGTAGCGCCGCCTGTAGATTCGCTGGTGGCCATCGCCGACGATGAACATGTCGTTCCCGCGTTGCGGGACCAGCATGCGCAACAGGCGCATGACCTGCGGGCCCATGTCCTGCGCCTCGTCCACCACCACGGCGTCGTACGGCAGATAGCCGCCCTCACCGCGCTCGATCAGATCAGCGGCATCCTGGGTGGCGTCCTCGTTGGTCCGCAGTCCGCGTTGGTGCAGCTGTATGCGCAGTTCCTCGAATACCGGCCAGATCGCGGCGCGCTGCGCCCGCGTGAGCGCTACGCCGCGCCCGGTGCGTCTGGCGCGGAAATAACCGGTCCGGTCGGTCACGCGCTGCGGCAGGACCACCCGCTCCCACTCCTCGTGGAAGAATGAATCCGGCAGGTCGATCTCCGCCGGGCGCTGGTCCAGCGCCAGGTCCCAGCATTTCCGGTACTCGTTATCCTGGTCATAGACGATCCGGCTAGGGTAATCGTTTCGTTTGAGGAAGCGGCTCACCCACTGGTCGATGTGGGTGACCTCGATGCGATCCATCTGCTCCTTCGAGCAGATCTTCTGCAGGTTGGCCTGGATGTCAGTGGCCAGGTTGGCGGTGAATGTGGTGAATAACACCTTGCGCTTCGGGTCACTCAGGGCATTGTCGACCAACCAGCGGGCCCGATGCATGGCCACCACGGTCTTACCCGTCCCTGCTCCACCGAGCACGCGTACAGGGCCATTGGTGGTCCACTGGACCAGGCGGCGCTGCGAGGGGTGGAGGAATACCCGCCACCGCTCCAGCGGGGCCTCCAGCATCGCCTGCAGTTCGGCATCGTCGCTGACCACCATGAACCGACGTTGCGAGTGCTCCTTCTGCAGGGCTGCAGCGAAGTCCTCGGTGTCGAACCCCGTATCGGTCTCCGCCTGCGACGCCGCGTATTCCTGTTCCACCTGCTGCAGAGACTCGCCAGCAGCCAGCATGTACAGGGCCTCGAAGGATTCGCGCGGCAGCGTGCTCTCGAGCGCCTCCAGTTCATCTGCGGAGGACAGGGCCCGCACCTGGCCCAGCATCGGCTCCGGCACCCCCAGACGCAGGAACTCGCGATCGCGCAGATCGAACAGTGGCGAGGCAACCGTGGGCGCCTCATCGGCTGCCTGAGGCTCCGGGGTTTCGCTCGCTTCGGCCTGTCCATCGGGGGCGGCTTCCGTCGTACTCTGCAGCAACTGCAGCGTGCCGGTGTTCGGGTGCACCTTGCAGCGATGTCGCCGGGCCCAGTCGTAGGCGTCGTCGTGCTTGTCCACCCACAGCAGGACGTAGACATTGCCGGTTTCCGGCTTGAGCACGATCGCCCGAAAATCCTGGTCGATACGCACCGAGCGGAAATTCGGGTCGGCCACCTGATTGAGCTTTTCGTAGTTGATCCCGGAGCTGAACGGATCGCGCCGGAACTTGGTGACGAACTCCTGCACCTTCTTCTGCTTGCCGCGCGGAATCGCCGCAAAGGCCGAGAAAAAGTCGTCGGATATGGCCACCATGGGCTGAAGATCGGACATCATGCCTCCTGCACTAAATTGTTGGCCACGGCCTGAATGGTTTCCTCATCGAGGCCGACCCACACGCTCCAGCCACGCGCCTCCAGCGACGCCTGCGTCTGCGGATCCGGGTCGATCAGCAGGCCCACGCGGGCATCCGGCCAGGCGAGCTCCAGTTCCGCGACAATCTCGCCGGTCTCGTCCTGCAACTCGTATCCGCTGTCGGGGCACGGCACGCCCGCCTGCTGCAGATCCGCCACCGCATCGCCGAACAGCGATAGCGTCCGCAACTCGGCCCAGCAGGCCTCCTCACCCGCGGATGTCGGATCGGTTGCCTCCGTTGCCGCAGTGTCCGTCGCCTCTTCGGCGGGCGCCGGGGCATAACGCTCGCCCTCCACGCCCAGCGCGGAGGACAGCGAGAACCGTGGCGCGAACTGCAGCAGGTTGGACAGGTTCCAGAACGCCTGCCACGCCGTCTCGAACGGCTTGTCCGTGGTCGGGTTGCGGTCGTCGATGAACAGGGCGACCGACAGCGTTTCCCGAAGCGCTTGAGCGTCCTTCTGGAAGGTCGCCACGGGCAACCCGGCCACCATGCCGGACCCGCCCTCGTGCCCGG
>JAWLGG010000429.1:0-3284 GCA_041685155.1 Chromatocurvus sp. | reverse complement strand
CTCGCCTTCTTCACCGCGGACCGTACCCAGGGTGACGCCGCCGTCGAAGTCGGCCCGCTCGAGCATATCGGCCAGCGAAGAGTAGGCAAATTTGCTGAAATCCGGTGCGGTGCGGCTGAGCATGTCATCCGAGTCCGGTCGGTACCGGTTCTGGTCGAGCTGCAGCCAGATGTAGCGCAGCGTGTGCGGGCTGAGGTTGTGATACACCACGTCCTGCTCGCCGACAATGCGCTGGTTTTCATCGTCCAGCGTGACGCGAATGTCGTAGTCTGCGCGCTGCTGCCAGTAGGCGGGGCCAGGGGCGCCGCTGGCGAGACGCGTGTCTGTTGGTGTATCCAGCAGATAGCCGAGCTGGGCGAACTTCTCTGCGCCGCTGCCGGCAGCCATGGCTTGCAGGCTGAAAATCATGGCAGACAGGATGACCGGTACTCGCATGCAGAATCCCCTTTCTGGTGCACTTATAAAAGGGGAAGAAGGATACCTCGACGACCAGGGGATGTCTCGGTGATGGTTGTGGGAATTGTGGCAATTTCGGGAGTCCGGTACTGAGGCGACGAGCGGGGGGCGGTGCAAGCTGGTGGGTCCGGGGGTGACTGGCCGGCGATAGCGCTTTTCCGGCCCGCCTGTGGGCGGGGTCTCGCCGCCCGGGCGGGCACGGATCAGGCGTCCCGCAGGGCAGTCTCCACTATCGCTGCGCTCTCCTCGTACTCCCGCTCAAGGTCGCCGGCAGGGCGCTCGACCACACGCTGCTTGCCTTTCGCCCCGGCGGACAGTTCGCGAATGCCCTCGGCATCGAAGGCATCGACACGAATCACATCGTACAGTGCGGTGAAAGCCTCGATGAGCTTGTCGCGGTGCTCAGCGCCAACTACGTTCTCCGCTATCGCCCAGTCCACCAGCTCCGCACGCTGGTGGCCCATCAGCAGGGCAATGCCATCGATATCGTCCTCATCGCGGGCGCGCACGGCCTCGTGGATTTTTCCGCGCAGTTCGTGGGTTTCCCGCGCCAGGCGGAAGGCATTGAGCACGCGACCCAGCGAATCTTCGGGGTCGGCGTCCTGGTAGCAGCCGGCGGTGATCGTCTGCCGCAGCGGGGTATCGTCGACAATGGCGGCAGCCACGCGTGTGCCCAGCGCATCGTCAGGCCCCGTGTTGCGCGTGTGCCCCGGCGGGAAGACCAGCAGCTTGAGGGGCAGGCGCAGGCTGGCGGTGGGGAAGTTGTCGATCGCGGCGTGCAGCGCATTTTCGAGATCGCGCAGGCAGCTCTGCAGGCACCATTCGACAACCGGGCGCTGCTGCTCCGCGTACTGTTCCTCGTGCCAGAACTTGATCACCGCTGACGCGTAGTACAGGTGCACCAGGCAGTCGGCCATGCGACCGGAGAGACGCTGGCGGGCTTTCAACCTACCGCCCACCGAGAGCAGGGTGACGTCTGTCAGCAGGGAGAATGCGGCGGAGTAGCGTGCCAGCTGTCGGTACGACCCCTGGATACGACCGCGTCCCGGCACGCTCTCCAGGCGGCCCCCGGCGTAGGCCAGGACCAGGGCTCGCAGGCCATTGCGCGCGGTGTGGGCCATGTGCTCGTAGAATACGCGGTCGAAGTCATCCACGCCGGCGCGGGTGTCCGGGTTTTCCGCCGCGGCGATTTCACGGGTAATGAAGGGATGGCAGCGGATGGCGCCCTGGCCGAAGATCATCAGGCTGCGGGTGAGGATGTTTGCGCCTTCTACCGTGATGGCGATGGGTATGGCCTGGTAGGCCCGGGCCATGAAGTTGCGCGGGCCGGTGATCACGCCGCGCCCGGCGACCACGTCCATGGCGTGGTTGATGGTGGTGCGCATGAGGTCGGTATTGCGGTACTTGAGCACCGCGGAGGGCACCGACGGGCGGATACCGCGGTCGAGCATGCCCGCCGTCAGCAGTCGCGCGGCGTTCATCATGTAGGTGTTGCCCGCGATCGGTTCCAGTGCTTCCTGCACCCCCTCGAACTGGCTGATGGAGCGGCCGAACTGCTCGCGGACATAGGCGTAGGCGCCGCTGGAAAGGCTGGCCAGCTTGCCGGCCCCGGTGCCCATGGCGGGCAGGGAGATGGAGCGGCCGATGGACAGGCATTCCAGCAGCATGGTCCAGCCCTCGCCGAGCATGGCCTGGCCGCCGATGACCTGGTCCATCGGGATGAACACGTCGTTGCCCCAGGTGGGGCCGTTCATGAACACCGTGTTCATGGGCAGGTGCCGGGCTCCTGCGTTGACCCCCTCGAGTTCCCGGGGAACGAGTACACAGGTCACGCCGATGGCGTCCTCGTCGCCAAGCAGGTGGTCGGGGTCGTAGACCTTGATGGCCAGGCCAATGACGGTCGCAACCGGCGCCAGCGTGATGTAGCGCTTGTTCCAGGTGACCCTGAGTCCCAGGACCTCCTCGCCCTGCCACTGGCCGCGACAGACGATGCCCTTGTCGGGAATGGCGCCGGCATCCGAGCCCGCAACCGGCGAGGTCAGGGCGAAGCAGGGAATGTCGCTGCCGCCTGCGAGGCGCGGCAGGTAGTGGTGTTTCTGCGCATCGGTACCGTACATCTCGAGCAGTTCACCGGGGCCGAGTGAGTTTGGCACCATCACGGTAACGGCGGCAGAGACGCTGCGCGTGGAGATACGGGTGACGATCTCGGAGTGCGCGGTGTTGGAGAAGCCCTTGCCGCCGTGCTCCTTCGGAATCATCAGCCCGAAGAAGCCCTGTTCGCGAATATAGCGCCACACCGGCTCGGGCAGGTCGTAGTCTTCGTGGGTGATTGCCCAGTCATCGAGCATGCCGCACAGGGTCCTGACCGGGCCGTCGAGAAAGGCCTGCTCCTCCTCGGAGAGGGAGCCGGCCCGGGCGTTCAGCAGGCGCTGCCAGCGTGGACGGCCGGAGAACAGCTCGCCGTCCCAGTCCACAGACCCGGACTTCAGGGCCTGTGCCTCGGTGTCTGACAGCTTTGGCAGCATGCCGCGGATGCGCGCGAGCAGGGGTTTGCTGATGCGTGTGGTGCGCCAGGGGTTTGGCAGCATGATGACGCCGGCTGCGACCACCAGTGCGGCACCGAGGACAAGGCTGATGAGGCCGCCGTCGCCGACCACGTGTCCGGCAAAGGTCGCCGCGGCCAGGATAACCAGGCCCGTGCGACCGCCGCTTCCGCGGTAGAGCAGGACCAGCGCTGTGATGACAAAGAACAGGATGCTCATGGTGATCTCCTCTCCTGGGGTCAGGTCCGGGACCTGGTCCCGGACCGGGCCCCCCCAGGCTGAGAG
>JAWLGG010000428.1:0-3288 GCA_041685155.1 Chromatocurvus sp. | reverse complement strand
ACGGTAACGCTGGACTTGATGAGAAAGCGATGATCATCCTTTTGTATGACATCCAGAATCTCGGAGTGCACCCGTACCCGCTTGCCCGCGCGCACCGGGGCGAGAAAACGCACTTTATCGAAACCGTAATTGATCCCCATCACCATGTCCTCGGGGAACACACCATCTTCCTCGCCCATCTTCACCAGCATTGAGAGCGTCAGGAATCCGTGCGCAATGGTGCCCTTGAACGGGGTCTGCGCAGCTCGCTCCTCGTCAATATGGATGAACTGGTGATCCTCGGTGCAGTCCGCAAAGGTGTTGATGCGCTCCTGATCAATGGTCACCCAGGGGCCGGGGGGGAACTTCACGCCCTTCTGCTTGAGCATCTCAGCCCTGGGCACTATGGTTAATGGCATTGTCACTGTCTCCGTGTTGTCATGAATGGTGCAAATTGGGTTCTTGCTGGCCGTTTGCTGAGTTAGCCAGCTGAACATGTAATTCATTCACCCTGATACACCCCAAGTTCTCCAGAAAGGCTGAAAGCTTCTCGAACAAAAACCGCGTGGCCCACCCACTAGAAGCTACCGAATTGGGCTTCGAACGTCAGGCCGTAGGTGCGCGGCAGAGCGGGCTGGAAAGCATTGGTGAAGGGAGGCAGCGGATTAACGAATTCCGAATATTCCTCGTCAGTGAGGTTGTCCACCCATGCCGATACCTTCCAACCCCCTCTCGGGGCCCCATACCAGAGCCGTAGACTCTGTGTGTCCCACTCCGGCATCACCGCAAATGGTGCATTCCTTGGATCGTTGGAGGTTTCGTCCTTGTAGATGTATTGCCAGCGCACCCCCAGCTCCGCGCCGTTGGTCAGCTGATGGGCATAGCGGGTAATCAGTGCGTAGCTGTTTTCGGGCGCATTCCGCAACACATTGCCTGAGTTATCGGTTCCGTCGGCCTCAAGATATTCATCATAGGTGGCGTCCAGGTAGGCGTAGTTGCCCGAGATTTCCAGGCCGGCCAGCGGCGCCCAGGAGAATTCCATTTCCACGCCTTCCGTTGTTGCGTTCGCAGCATTCTGGGTGACGGTGATGCCGATCGGGTCGCCGGGAAACGCGGGCACACGCTGCAGCACCTGCAGATCTGTATAGTCCGTGCTGAACAGGGCCACATTGAGCCGCAAGGTATTGTCGAACCAGTCTGTCTTCGCACCAATTTCGTACTGGCGGGCCTCCTCAGGATCAAACGGCGTTCTGGCGGCAAGTTCATTGGAGGCCGGCCCTCCATCAAAGCCGCCACTCTTGAAGCCCTCTGCCACGCTGAGATAGAGCAGCGCGCTATCGCTGACATTCCAGTTCAGGGACAGGCGGGGTGTCGTCGCGTTCCACGATTCATCCGCCGTTATATCGTAATCCTCGCTCACGGAGTGTGCGAACACCTGCGGTGCAATCCCCTTCTGCGAGATATCCTTTTCTTCATAGGTATAGCGAATACCCGCGGTGATGCTTAAGGTTTCAGTCAGGTTGTAAGTGCCGTCCGCAAAAACACTATAACTGTTGGTCTCGTTCGTTGACTCGCTCTCCATCAGACCGAGGGGCGTGTCCCTCGTGGCGGCCACGAAAACCTTCAGATCCCTGTCCCGTGAGGCTTTCTCGTTGAGGTAGTAAAGCCCCGTGACCCACTCGAGGCGATCCTGCAGGCCCGTGCCAGCCAGGCGCAGTTCCTGACTGAACTGTTCTGAGGATTCATCCGCAGCGGACCAGGCATCGGGGATGCCCGGATTGATCGCGGTGGCCCAGAATGCAAGCTCCGAGAAGTCCTCATATTCTGATTCCCGGTAGGCAGAAATACTTGTGAGGGTCATGGTGCCGACGGTCCAGTCGGCACGCAGTGAAATTCCCGCGACCTCGACCTTTTCAAAACCGAGGTCATCGCTGAAGGTAGTGAACGGGTCCCTGAACGCTGCCTCATCAAACGCCAGGCCGGCCCCCGTGTATAGATGCGCCGGGTCGTAGCCGTGGTGTCTTCCCACAGGTATTTCGTCTGCTTCGCTGTAATCGACCGTCAAATTCAATTCCAGCGTATCGGTGGGCTGGGAGCGCAGGGCGGCGCGCAGCCCAAGGCGATCAATGGTGCCCATGTCCTCGGGCAGAAACACGCTGCTGGTATATCCGTCCCGTTCCCGATAATTGAGCGAGACCTTGCCGGAGGTAGTGTCTGTGAGTGGGCCTGATACAAGGCCGCGGACGCTCTGCAAGCCGAGATTGCCGCCCAGGACTTCGCCCTTTGCATAAAACTGGTCGGTCGGTTTTGTCGTAATGTAGTTGATGGCACCCCCGATGGCATTCTTGCCGTAAAGCGTACCCTGGGGTCCCCGCAAGACCTCTACCCGTTCAAGGTCGTACAGGTCGAAGGCCGTACCGGCGGACCTGCCGATGTAGACCTCATCGATGAAAGAGACCACAGAATTGTCGGCCCCGGCGCCAACTGCATTCGATCCGATGCCGCGAATATAGACCTGCGGTCTGCCAAGGCTATGGGTCGAGATGGTCAGCCCCGGCGTCAGCTGGGAAACACCGGCCACGTCAAAAAGGTTGGCCTCGGTCATGGCTCGCTGGTCGAAGGCCGTGACCGCTATCGGGACCTCCTGCAGCGTTTGTGCGCGCCGTTGCGCAGTCACCACCACTTCCTCCAGGGCCTGCGCTGCGACCTGCGATGCGAATGTTGCGATTGCAGAAGTGGTGAGAAGCGCCAAGGCGAGTGGCGTACGGTTGAAAATCAAGGGCTTCGAATACTGCATTGCTATCTCCCTGGCTTGTTCTCTTTAAATTTGCCGAGTGCCATGCACCCACGCTCTTGCTCTTGTCTCGACGTTAACGAATACCGCTTGCCCGAGCTTGATGCGGTCAGACATGACCTTGATCTAAAGGGACAAGGCGTTGCTGTATCATCCGCGTCCAGAGGCTGTACTGCCGTGGACTCCTATTGAGCGCGTTTCAAAATACGCTAGGCGCTTCGAAAGGCATCCAGCACCGCGTCACAGAATGCGCTGGTACTCGCGGAACCGCCTTGATCGGGCGTGAGTATCCGGCCTTCCTGAAAAACACGTCTGATGGCTGCATCCAGGCCGCGTGCCGCTTCACCGAGGCCGAGGTAGTCCAGCATCATTGCTGCGGACAACAGCGTGGCTGTCGGGTTTATGATGTTCATGCCCGCTATGTCGGGAGCGCTTCCATGTGCAGACTCGAAATACGCATAGTCCTCGCCGTAACACCCACTCGGCGCAAGCCCCAGGCCGCCCACCAGACTTGC
>JAWLGG010000427.1:0-3298 GCA_041685155.1 Chromatocurvus sp. | reverse complement strand
GTTCTGCCCTGCGATTGAAAAGCAAACAGGTGCGGCGGGGGCTGGATCAGCATCCTGCACTGCGACGGACTCTGCAGCGCTATCTTTCTGTCGTCCTCGCAGAACTGGCGCAATCGGCCGCTTGCGTACACTTTCATGACGTCGGAAGCCGGTTGGCTCGTGATCTTCTGGTGTACCATGATCGTGTAGAAGCCGGGGATCTGCCGCTGCTCACCCACCAGCTTCTCGCCGAAATGCTTGGCGTGCAAAGAGGCTCCGTAACCCTTGCCGCTGCCAGACTGCAACGTGACGGTATCATCCGATACAGCCGCGGCAGGATAGCCATACTCGACCGCCAGGGTCTTGAGGCGGCAGCCTGCGGGTGCTACCGGGCGAGTATAGAAAATTACGAGATCCTGCTCGCAACGCCCTCTGCTCGAGAGGCTCCGCAGTAAGTTTATCGATACACCTTCCAAGGTCTCGCGTGATAACCACATTGGCTACCCAAGTCCACAAAGGCGTGGTTGATAATCATGTTTAGCTGGTGCTCTTACTGCCAGAACCTGATCGGCGAGGTCGAACCTCTCGGCGACTACCGCGTCTCGCACGGCATCTGCGTAACCTGTAGCCAAGACATGGAAAGGCACACGGAAAGTGATCTTCTCAGGGCTCGCGCGATCTTCCATATGCTCGTGAACGCTGGCCGGGATGGCGATCTGGAGAGCTGCGAGCAGGTCATCGGTGAAGCGCTAGATTTTGGTCTCAAACCCTCGGATATCCTCGTCGGCGTTCTGCATCCTGTCTTATACCGCATCGGTGAACTGTGGGAACGCGGCGAAATCAGTATAGCTCAGGAGCACCGCTTCACAGCGTTCGCAATGGGTTTCATCGACCGGCTTCAGGTTGCCGAACCAGCGTCCGAAGGCCCCTTGATTCTCCTTGCCAATCACCCTGAAAACATTCTGGACGTGGGTTTACGCATGCTGCAGTTTATTTCCTGGGAAGAGGGCGTTCGCTGCGAACGCCTCCCAACAAAAACCCCGGAAGAAGAATTGTTGAGTGCCGCCAGCACACGCTCTCCGGAGTTGTTCGGCCTCTCGGTCGGCCTCGTGGAGATGATTCCGGCAGCCATGACGCTGGCGGATTCCATTGCGAGGCGATTTCCCGATACCAGCAGCCTTGTTCTCGGCGGCCAGGCCTTTCGGCGATCTGAAGCACATCAGTTCTCCAGCCCGTTCACGGTCATAAAGAGCATCGACGAGTTTCACGCACAGCTGAAGTCGATAAAGACACAACACGCTGCTGCGAACCTTGACGGAATCGCAGGCACAGTCGATCCACCGCAATCACCAACCCGGCGTTGAAGGAATAACCGTCGCCCCCACCCCCGACCGAGGCGGCGCTGATCCCGCAGATGACCGGTCTCAGGCCGCGAGGGATGCTACATCGCCTTTACATCGTAAAGGTTGGGTACGGCGCAGCTGACCAACCCGTCGTAGGCATCGGACATGGATTTCCAACCGTTGTCATTGAAGTGGGCATCGAAGCCACTGCCAAGTCCGGAGTAACCTTCGAAACCCGCGACGTGGTAGTAGTCGAACTCCACATCACCCGTACCGAGGGCAGGCAGGAAGAGCCAGGCACCACCGCTTTTAACGCCCGTCTTCTCCGCGATGGCATCACCGTAGGCCTTGTGTGCCGCAGCGGCGTCACTGAGCTTTGCGCCCTCCGCCAGCGAGCACTGTGAGAACCAGATGACGCCATCTCCCGGGGGCGACGTTGCCGGCTCAATGACCGTCATGGACGCCATAAGCGAGTGGCCGCAGTCCATCTTGTCCGCATAGGCCATGGCCAGCTCGCGCCCCTTCGTCGTCCACGCCGTCATGCCCTCTGCCATGGACTCGCCCGACTCCCAGGCACCGAGGTAGCCGAGATCAAACTCACCCTCAGCGCCGCGCCACTGCGGCGTCAGCTGCCAGAGGCTATGGCTCGGGTCCGATTTCTTCACCCACTTCATCAGGTCCTTGTCGAGCTCTGCGACGTCGCCCCATTCGCTGTCATCGTGAAGGACACAGGCGTAAAGGTTCACAGGCGCTGCCGTCATGTCCATCTGCGCCGACACGCTGCCAGCAAAGGTGGCGCTGCACGCAAGGGCGATTATCAAACGCTTTTTCCGAGTCATGATGTGTCTCTCCGATGTTTTTGTTCTGTCGTTGGAGTGCGCCCGGCGCTGAAGTGCGAGGGCTGCTGTAAAGCATAGTGCAGGACCTGGATTTCTGCCTGACTTTTTGAGTGGTGAGCCCGGCCTGTTCAAGGCTGACATCTTGAGCACCATGAGCGTGGAATCAGCTGTATCTTTCCCCGACGCAACAAGGCTCCGCGATTCCATTAAGAGCATGGCCTGCAGTATTATCCTGCCTGTCATGATACTTATGGACGATGCCGGGGCTGGCGAGGCGGAGCAAGGATTATGGACGCAGGGAACGTGATGGCCGACCCACGACATCGGTGGCATAAAATCGCCGCCGTACTGGCGACAGCGCTATCGTTGTTGGCATGTTCCGATCCGAAAGTTGAGCCGCTTATGCCCACGCCGGAACTCTTTACGTCAATGGGGTTCGGGCCCCTCGACCACATTCCCGAAGATCAACGCTGGAAACCAAGGAAAGTCTACTTCGCCACGACGCGGGAGCGCGTACCCAACCTGCAACGCATAGATTACGGTAATCCCGAAAGCGCCAGGGTATCGGTCGGCCTGTCGCTCATCGGGTTTGGAGGCCCTGACATCAGCTGGTCTGACCTCAACGAGTACTCGCGGAATCGCGATCGCCCGGAAACTGTCGATCTGTCCATTGCAGGCATTGTGGAAGCAGGACACTTTACAGTTTCCGCAGACGGTCGCGCACGGGACGCCAACGGGGCCTCCGCCTGGCTTCTGGCTGACCTGAACGCGTCAGTAAAGGCAGCTCGCGACAAGGATCTCCTGATCTACGTGCACGGTGCCAAGGTCAACTTCTACAACGCAAATGCATTTGCGGCACAGCTGGATCACTTTATGGGTCGCGACATGACCTCGCTGGCGTTTTCCTGGCCCACGCGCCAGAACATCATTGCCTACGGCACGGGGGGCGATGTGCGCAGGGCCTATCGCGCGGCACCGGCGCTCTCTGCACTGCTCGAGACACTTGCCCGGGAATCCGTTGCTCGCAGGATTCACATTGTCTGCTGGAGCGCCGGCGGACGGGTGGTCACCGCAGCGCTCAAACAGCTTCACGAGCGACATGCCGGCAGCGATGGGGACCTGCGCAAGCGTCTGCGG
>JAWLGG010000426.1:1621-3304 GCA_041685155.1 Chromatocurvus sp. | reverse complement strand
GGCGCAAAGAGAATATTACCGAAAGCCAGGCGGGGAACAGCAAAAAAGCGCCCACCCGATTTATCTGTATACAGCATTACTTGGCCCGGCGGAGGACCCCACATGTCAGTAACCTTCGCCTGCAGGGTCGCAGGCAAACTTTCGAACCAGGCGCGGTAGTCCTCTTCAGGAATCAGCTCCATGGCACCTGCAGCGACACGTTCAGCGAGAACACCCGGCGCCCAACTGCCGACATTCGAGGCTTCTTCAGCCATGCGCCTCGCCATATCAGCAGCGGACGGCAGCGGCGCTCCGCCGGTGTCATAGCCAGCCGAAGCGAAGCGTTGCAGCAGGGCAGCGGCAGAGGCTGGTGCATCGAGGAAATCGGTGGGGGATCCCCCAATGTCGGCCAGGCCACCCGCTTCGCTCCAGTAACTGACAACAACGCGCCTCTCATCCGCCGGCGTGCGCGAAAGCTTTGCCCAGGCCAGCGCCCGTCCTATTCGCCAATCCACCTGCTCGGCCCAGACATCCTGCTGCGCATCACCTCTTTTCGGGCGAGTCGATACCACCATAGGCTCTATCATGGCGTCGCGCTCGCTGTAGACCACAAATGGCGCCAACTCTGGTGCCAGCCCTCCCGGGCTTACCTCGTAAGAATCCCTGTTCGCCCTATGGTGATGGAATGCGCGCAGTACAGGCACGCCCAAAGCCGCTAGACGTGCTCTCCCACGCTCGGGCTCCCCGTGATCAAGTCGAAAACTGGCGTAGATCAGTACATCAATGTGCGCCTCGCCGTCGTGTGCAAAATGCCGATCAATGGCTGCCTCATCGCCAGCCATCAAGGCCAGCGGAATTGCGGCGCGGTTCTCGATCGTCGTGATCAAGGCATCGATTGCCGCTGCGGTCTCACGCCGTGCCCAGCTATCGGGTGCGACAATGCCGATTCGGGGTAGCTCGTCGATTTCTGTCGCGGAGAGGCCACAGTGCCTCCGGTACCACTCAAAGTAGTCGCCGGCTGAACTGAAAACCTGCCTAGCGGCGGGATGATAAAAAAACTGTTCCGGGTAAACGATGGGGTCTGGGGGTTCGTCTGCAGATGGACCTTCGGCTACCTGGGCCAAAAGTGTCTGCAGCAACGCACGGTCGTTTCGAAGTGATCGGTTCCGCCAATAGGTTTCGATCCTGTCAAGCACGAGCCTGTTCGCATCACTCGATGAATCAGACTGTCCGAGTAGAATCACGCGAGCTCCATGGTCGCGCAAATTTTGAAGCTGAGCGGCACTTGCGTCTGCCTCCTCCGCATGCGTATCGATCAGTACCCAATCTATTGATCTCGCACCGAACTCCGTGTAATCCTCAAACTCTTGCGGAGAGAGCAAGATCAGTTCAAGTTGATCATCCAGATCGTGTGCTGCGCGCATGAGCTCTTCTGGCCCCCTGGAATAGCTGTCATCGAAGACGATGATTACAGAGACTCGATCATCCGCGGCCTTTGACGCTGGAAGGGAATGCAAGAGATAAACAGCAATGAGCACTCCGCTCATTGCCTTGAGCATTGATAACCAGGGCATCCTAAAGACCATGCCTCAGTACTCGAACAATTCGCCGGAAAGGCGAGGGGTTTCTTTTGCCGGCCGTGCGTGCCGGGTTGCCCGCTCATAGGCATAAGCAAGAGCCAGCAAGGTACTCTCGCTGAACGCG
>JAWLGG010000426.1:0-1611 GCA_041685155.1 Chromatocurvus sp. | reverse complement strand
GGCACTCCAACCGGCAGGCACGACAATATCTGGGAACCCGGCAATATTAGACAGGTTGCGCAGGTTAACTCCAATGTCTTCACCCTCGGGGCCAGACGCGTAATGTGATCGATCCACTCGACCAACAAAAGGCTCCTCCGGTTCCAACCTGTGCGGTGGCCTGGGACGCGTGGCGTAGACAATTGCATCCAATGAATGCGCTTCGAATATACCCATGGCGGACATCGTGACCACACCCACACCGTGCTCCCGAAATGCCCGATAGGCCAGGGACTGAAACGGTAACTGCCTATCGGCACGACTCTCGAAGCTCTTGTACACCGCAGGAAAAGCCCCCTTGCCGTCGACCGGCTCATCCGCGGCGAGCCCCGCAGCCGCCAGCGCGGCAAAGTTTTCGGGAAAGCCAGGCGAGAGGGCCTGGAGGTAGCGATCGAAGTAAGCAGGCTTTTCCGTGTCGCAGACGCCACCCATAACCTTGATTCGCCAATCATTCAGAAGGTGCGCCGGATACTCCACCGGGTCGACCAGTTCCGCCCCCTGCGCCTGAAGATCGGCTATCGCCTGCTCGAACACGCGATCCACGTCCGCGTCCACACCTCCACCGTGACGCACCACACCGATCCTGGAACCGCGTAGCGTCTTCTCATTGAGGAATAAGGTGTAATCACGATGGAAGTGACCCAGGCCATCGCGAGAGTCCGGATCATTACGGTCGAAGCCACTCATGGCGCCAAGGGACGCGGCGACATCGAAAACACTTCGCGCCATAGGGCCGGCATAGTCAAATGAGTAACACGTTGGAATGATGCCCTCACGGGATACCAACCCACGGGAGGCCTTCAGACCTACCAGCCCTCCGACCGATGCAGGACTGCGCAGACTGCCGCCCGTGTCCGTACCGACCGCCACCGGCGCAAACCAGGCGGCAGCACAGGCGCCGCTACCCCCTGAAGAACCGGCGGGGCTGTAATCCGTATTGTGAGGGTTACGTGTCTGTCCCGCAGCGGAACTGTAGCCGGTACCGCGAGTTGCGAAATCATCGAGGTTTGCCTTCGCCAGAATGATCGCGCCGGCGTCACGCAATCGCCGGACAAGTTCGGCATCGTCCTTTGGCGTCCAGGTAGACAGCACAAAGGAGCCCCCTGTAGTTGGCATGTCACTCGTGTCAATGTTGTCTTTCAGCATCACGGGGATACCGTGAAGCAGGGAACGGGGGCCGCTCCTGGCACGCTCCTCGTCCAGGTCGCGGGCCTGGCGTTTCGCATTCGGATTCAGTGAGACGATGCAGTTGATCTTCGGCCCTTTCTCCTCGTAGGCTTCAATGCGCGCCAGATACATGGAAACCAGCTTCTCTGACGTAAGAGCACCGGCGTCGAATGCACGATTGATGTCTGCAGTCGTGGCCGTTGCCAGATCGAAGGTCTCGGTAATAGCACCCTGACAACTCGCGGCGATAACGACACCCGCCGATGCACGGGCGACGCGGCGTGCAATGCCCAGTCCCCACTTCATGCCGGCTTCCATTGCAGGCCGGAACGGTACCAGCCCAGTACGAGCAGGAGCACAGCGGCAAGTACAAGCAGGAGGAGGCTTGAGCGCACGACTGGGGCG